>JAEZHQ010000029.1 GCA_023416455.1 Pseudomonadota bacterium
GGTCTTCAGCCAGTCGATCAGGAAGCGGCAGCTGTCGAAGGCGGCGTCGCGGTGGGCCGAGGCGGTGGCGACCAGCACGATCCGGTCGCCCGGCTCCAGCCGGCCGTAGCGGTGGACGATCAGCGCATCGTCGAGCGGCCAGCGCCGGCGCGCCTCGGCCTCGATGGCCGCGAGCTGCGCCTCGGTCATGCCGGGATAATGCTCCAGCGTCATGGCGCTGACCGCATCGCCGCCGGCCATGTCGCGGACCAGCCCGACGAACAGGGTGATCCCGCCGATGGCGGTCCGGCCCCCGGTCAGGGCGGCCAGCTCGGCCCCGACGTCGAAATCCTCGCGCTGCACCCTCACCGCCACGGCCGTGCCCTCCCCGCGTCCACACCTAGAGTTTCGTGCGTTTAATCTGAAACGCACGAAACTCTAGGCCTTTGTTTTGCGAGCGGATTCACGCTTCAAATCGATTCCGATTTTACGCGATCCGCTCTAAGGTCGTGATAGGACCACGACCAGGATCAGCCGCCGGTGACCGGCGGGAACAGGGCGACCTCGTCGCCCGGCCCCAGCGGGTGGTCGTAGGGCACATGCTCCTGGTTCACCGCGGCCTTCACCACCTTGCTGTTGGCCAGCGCGTCGGCGTGCCGGGGGCTGCGGGTCTTCAGCCACTCCACCAGCCCGGCGACGTCGGCGACCTCCGGGGGCGGCTCGACCGTCTCCGCAGCCACGCCGATCTTGGTCCGCAGCCACGCGAAATAGAGGACCTTCATCACCGAACCTCGCTGAAAGGAAGGAAATCCACGATCGCGCCGGGCTCGACGCGGGTCGCCTCCTCCGGCAGCTCGACCAGCCCGTCCGATTCAACCATCGAGGACAGGATCCCGGCACCGTCGCGCGGATGCTTCACCGCGGTCAGCACCCCGTCGGCGGCGCGGGCCAGGGTCGCCCGCACATACTCGCGCCGCCCCGGCTTCTTCTTGTAGGTGAATCCAGCGCGCACCGGGAACAGGGCCGGCGGCTCCTCCACCACCCCCATCAGCCGCAGCAGGATCGGCCGGGCGATTCGCAGGAAGGTGACCATCACCGCCACCGGGTTGCCCGGCAGCCCGACGAAGGCGGCCTCCCCGACCCGGCCCAGCGCCACCGGGCGCCCCGGCTTGATGGCGAGGCGCCAGAAATCGAGGCTGCCCTGCGCCTCCACCGCCGCCTTGACGTGGTCCTCCTCGCCGGTGGACATGCCGCCGGAGGTGACCAGCACGTCGTGGCCGGCCGCCGCCGCCGCCAGCGCGTCGCGAATCGCCGCGCAGCGGTCGGGCAGGATGCCGAGGTCGGTGACCACGCAGCCGAGCTGGCGCAGCGCCGCGATCAGCGCGAAGCGGTTGGCGTCGTGGATGCAGCCCGGCCCCAGCGGGACGCCCGGTTCGCGCAGCTCGTCCCCGGTGGAGAAGACGGCGGCGCGCAGGCGGCGGCGCACCTCCACCTCGCGGCAGCCCAGCGAGGCGAGCAGGCCGATGTCCTCCGGCCGCAGGCGGCGGCCGGCAGCCAGCGCCACGCTGCCCGCGCGCAGGTCCTCGCCGGCGCAGCGGCGGTTGGCGCCGCGCGCGATGCCGGGGGGGATGGCGACGGTGTCGCCCTCGGCCCGGCAGTCCTCCTGCATCAGCACCGTGTCGAAGCCGGCGGGCATGGGCGCGCCGGTGAAGATGCGCACCGCCTCCCCGCGGCGGCCGGGCCGGCCCAGGGGATGGCCGGCGGCGACCCGGGCGGTCACCGGCAGGACCGTGTCGCCCCCCGGCAGCAGGTCGTCGAAGAAGACCGCGTAGCCGTCCACCGCGGCGTTGTCGTGCGGCGGCACGTTGAAGGGCGCCGCCACATCCCCCGCCAGCGCGCGGCCCAGCGCGTCGGACAGCGCGACGCGCTCCGTCCCGGTCACCGGGTGGAGGCGCCCGGCCAGCCGGGCGAGCGCCGGCTCCACCGCCATCATGCCGCCGCCGAAGGCGAAGCAGTCGTTGCTGAGTTGGACCATGGACGCACTCTATTCCGGCCCCCCCGCCGGAGCGAAGCGAAAAGGAGGGATCCCGCCGGCGGCCGGGCGTCCCTCACCCCCGCGGCCGCCTCACGCCATGTCCAGAACGCTCCGCCCTGTGGCCGGACCTTTCCGGGTCCCCGAGCGCCCCGGGCATCAGAGCGCGGCAATGGCCCGCGCCACGCCCGGGCGGGCGGCCAGCCGGTCGGCCCAGCCCAGCAGCCGGGAGAATCCGCCCTCCGACTCCAGCAGGGGACGGGCGAGCCGGACCACCGGGAACAGGGCGAAGTCGGCGATGGACAGCTCCCCGGCCAGATGCTCCTGCCCCTCCAGCAGCCCGTCGAAGACGCCGAGCACCTCCACGAGCCGGCCGTCCAGGAAGGCCGCGGTCTCCGGCGTCAGGCCCGGCACCGCCCGCGGCACATAGCGGCGGTAGCTGTTGGCCGCCGCCGCGTCGGTGACCGCCGCGAAGAACCAGCGCAGCGCCTGGAGCCGGCGTGCCGGGTCGGCGGGCAGGAATCGCCCGGTCCGTTCGGCCACATGCAGGGCGATCAGGCCCGACTGGCTGAGGACGGCGGGTTGGCCGCCAGGGCCGTCGCGGTCGACCAGGACCGGCACCGCCGCGGACGGGTTGATGGCGAGGAAGTCCGGCGCCTTCTGGTCGCCCGCCGCAAGGTCGATCTTGTGGGGCGTGTAGGCCAGGCCGCTTTCCTCAAGCGCGATGACCGCGCGCAGGCTGTTGCCGGAATTTGCGTAGTACAGATCGAGCATGGAGATCTCCCGTTGCGGCGCGACGGCGGCGCCGTTCCAGGAGGTTGCTGGGACGCGGGCGTCCCGTCAATTCCCTATTTCATAGATATGGATATGATGTGCGGTCACCGGATGTGGGCCGCCCGCTCCTCAAGGGCGCAACGGGCGAGGATGAAGGCGGCGACGGCCTCCGCGTCGTCCAGCCCGATCACCGGCACCGGCGCTTCCGGCACCGGGCCGTCGCTGGCGACGGCGACGATGGTCGGGTCGGCGGCGGCGAGCAGCGGCTTGCCGAGCGAACGCCGCCACACCTCGATCTTCTCGTGCGGCTCGCGCTTGAAGCCCTCGATGAGCAGGAGGTCCACGGGCGACAGCTTGGGCAGCAGCTCGTCCAGGGTCAGTTCCGGCTCGCCGTCGCGGATCTCGTGCATCAGCGCCCAGCGCCGCGGCGAGCTGACCAGCACCTCGGTGGCGCCGGCGAGGCGGTGGTTGTGGCTGTCCTTGCCGGGATGGTCGATGTCGAAGCCCTTGTGCGCGTGCTTCATCGTCGAAACGGTCAGGCCGCGCCGGGTCAGGGCCGGGATCAGGCGGACGATCAGGGTCGTCTTGCCGCTGCCGCTCCACCCCGTCAGGCCGAACATCTTCATGGACACCACCCCCCATAGACGACCACGCTGCGCACCCGCGCGCGTGGGATTTCCCCCACCAGATACAGTGGACCGGCCCGAAGGGCCAGTTCCATGGTCCGAACGATCGAGGATATCGGAAGGGGCGGACCCCGACGGGCTCAGCCGGTCGGGCGGGCCGTGCCGGCCGGCGCGCTCTTGGACCGCTTGGCCGGCTGCTCGGCCATCATGTGCTTCAGGCCGGCGCGCATGTAGTCGAGGCCGGTGGCGAAGGTCAGGATGGCGGCCACCCACAGGCCGGCGGTGCCGATGGCGGTGACCGGGAGCGCGGCGGGGCCGTGGTCGCCGACGATCAGGAAGCCCAGCGCCACCATCTGGATGGTGGTCTTCCACTTGGCGAGCCGGGTCACCGGCACGCCGACGTTGAGGCCGGCCAGATACTCCCGCAGGCCCGACACCAGCACCTCGCGCAGCAGGATCACCACGGCGGCCAGGACCGACAGGCCGCTCAACCGGGTGAAGGCGACCAGCATGATCAGGGTGGCGGCGACCAGCAGCTTGTCCGCGATGGGGTCGAGGAAGCGGCCGATGACGCTCTCCTGCGCCCAGGCGCGGGCGAGGTAGCCGTCGAAATAGTCGGTGATGCAGGCGGCGGTGAACAGCGCGCAGGCCGTGTAGGCCGCCCACGCCTCCGGGACATAGAACAGCCCGACGACCACCGGGATCACCGCGATGCGCGACAGGGTGAGCAGGTTGGGAAGGCTGGTCAGCATCAGGTCGGACTCGGAACTGGAGGAGGGCGCACCGGCTGCGGCAACACCATTCTAACCGTCGGAATGGAAGTGTTCGTATATCTTTTTCGCAACTGTCCGATTGATCCCTTCCACCGCCTCCAGATCGGCCAACCCGGCGCGGGCGACCGCGGCGGCGCTGCCGAAATGGTGCAGCAGGGCTTTCTTGCGCGCCGGCCCGATGCCGGGGATCTCGTCGATCTGCGAGCGGCCCAGCGCCTTGGTGCGCTTGGCCCGGTGGGTGCCGATGGCAAAGCGGTGGGCCTCGTCGCGCAGCCGTTGCAGGAAGTAGAGGACGGGGTCGCGCATCTCCATCTGGAAGGGCGGGCGGCCTTCCATGAAGAAACGCTCGCGCCCGGCGTCGCGGTCCGGCCCCTTGGCGATGCCGACCAGCGCCACGTCGTCGATGCCCAGCTCGGCGAACACCTCCAGCGCGACGTTGAGCTGCCCCAGCCCGCCGTCGATCAGCACCAGATCCGGCCAGGACCCTTGCGTGCGCTCGGGATCCTCCCGGACGGCGCGGCCGAAGCGGCGGCTCAGCACCTCGCGCATCATGGCGAAGTCGTCGCCGGCCGCCCCTTCCGTTCGGATGTTGAACTTGCGGTAGGCGTTTTTGATGAAGCCCTCCGGCCCGGCGACGATCATGGCGCCGATGGCGTGCGCGCCCTGGACGTGGGAGTTGTCGTAGACCTCGATCCGCTCCGGCGGGCCGTCCAGGCCGAAGACCGCCGCCACCCCGTCCAGCAGGCGCGCCTGGGACGAGCTTTCGGCAAGGCGGCGGCCGTGCGCCTCGCGGGCGTTGGTCAGGGCGTGCTCGACGATGCGGCGCTTGTCGCCGCGCCGGGGCACGGCCAGCTCCACCTTGTGGCCGGCGCGCAGGGACAACGCCTCGGTCAGCAGGTCGAGTTCCGGCGGCTCGTGGCTGACCAGCACCAGGGCGGGCGCCGCCTTGTTCTCGTAGAACTGGGCGATGAAGGCGGCCAGCACCTCCTCGGTCTCCGCCGCCTTGTCGTGGCTCGGGAAATAGGCGCGGTTGCCGTAGTTGCGGCCGCCCCGGAAGAAGAAGACCTGGACGCAGGTGACGCCGCCCTCGGCGTGGGCAGCGATCACGTCGGCGTCCTCGATCACCCCCTCCACGTTGATGTCCTGGTGGGCCTGCACGGCGGTCAGGGCGCGGATTCGGTCGCGGTAGCGGGCGGCGGCCTCGAAGTCCAGCGCCTCGGAGGCCGCGGTCATGCGGGCGGCGAACTCGGCCTGGATGTCGCGGCTGCGGCCGGCCAGGAAGGCGCGCGCCTGGTCGACCTGGGCCTGGTACTCCTGCGGGCTGACGCGGCCGACGCAGGGCGCGGTGCAGCGCTTGATCTGGTGCTGGAGGCACGGCCGGCTGCGCGACGCGAACACGGTGTCGGCGCAGTTGCGCAGCAGAAAGGCGCGCTGCAACGCCGTGATCGTGCGGTTGACCGCGCCGGCGGAGGCGAAGGGCCCGAAATAGTCGGCGTCGCGCGACCGGGCCCCGCGGTGCTTGGTCAGCTGCGGGTAATCGTGGTCCCTGGTGATCATGATGTGCGGGAAGGTCTTGTCGTCCCGCAGCAGCACGTTGTAGCGCGGCATCAGCCGCTTGATCAGGTTCGATTCGAGAAGCAGCGCCTCGACCTCGGTGTGGGTCGTGACGAACTCCATGGTCTCGGTTTCCGACACCATGCGTTGCAGGCGCACCGGCAGCTTGACGACCTGGGTGTAGTTGGTCACCCGCCGCTTCAGGTTCTTGGCCTTGCCGACATAGAGCACCGCCCCGTCGCCGGCCAGCATGCGGTAGACGCCCGGCGTCTGGGGCAGGGTCTTCAGGTGATCGCGGATCACCTCGACGCCGCGGGCGAGATCCGCCGGGCGGCGGCGGGCGCGCGGGGACGGGGCGTCGGCGGACGGCTCGTCGGGGGCGAGGTCCACGCTGTCGGAATCGGTGTCGGCCATGGCCCCAATGTCGTCGAGCCGATGCGCCGGGTCAACCGCACCCTGGCCGGAAGGGTCGGGGGCCGGTCCGCGGTGCCGGCCCGGAAAATCCCGCCCGCCGGAGGATATCCACGGTTCTTGTGGATAAGTCTGTCGATAACGGAAGGGCTACTCTGCCCGAAGGCAGGCGGCACAAGGCCTTCCTTGCTGCCGCCTATTTTTTGGGCAATATCGCCAAGTCATTGTTTTTACTGACAATCATAAGTGTCATGCGGGGTCGGGCGGTGCGGCGCATAAATTTGTCATCCGCGACAAGGCGGCTCTTGCGCCGGCACCGGCGGCTGTGTAAAACGCGCGGTCCCCAAAGCCGGACGTTGCCGCGACGCCCCCCGGATTCGTGCCGGCGGCCGGTGGCGGCCGGGCCTGCGGCCCGTTGCGCGGGACCTCGGGCCGCCACTTCCCTCCTGTGGCGCTACTCCACCGCCACGAAGCCGACGGCCGGTTGCGCCCATCCCAGATGCTCGCCTCCGTCGAGCGCGATCATCTGGCCGGTCACCGCCGGAGCATCGATGAGGAAGCGCAGGGCGGCGCAGATCTCCTCCGGGCTGGTGCCGCGGCCAAGCGGGGTGGCGTCGCGCTGGGCGGCGAAATCCGCCTCCGTCTGCCGGCTGTTGCGCAGGGTCGGGCCGGGACCGATGCCGTTCACCCGGATGCGCGGGGCCAGCGCCATGGCCAGGGTCTGCGTCAGGGTCCACAGCCCGGCCTTGGACAGCGTGTAGGACAGGAAGTGCGGGGTCAGGTTCCACACCCGCTGGTCCAGCATGTTGACGATCAGCCCGTTCTCCTCGGCCGGCAGCTGGGCGGCGAAGGCCTGCGACAGCACGAAGGGGGCGCGCAGGTTGGCCTCCATGTGGCGGTCCCACGATTCGCGGGTGGCGTCCTCCACCTCGTCCCGCTCGAAGCAGGACGCGTTGTTGACGAGAAGCGACAGGACGCCCAGCCGCTCCACCGCCGCCGGCACCAGTGCCTGGACGTCGGATTCGCGCTCCAGGTCGGCGGTCAGCGTCACGGCGACGCCGCCCCACGCCTCGATCTGCGCCACCACCGAATCGGCCTCGGAGCGCGAGCGGAAGCAATGAACCCCCACGGCCCAGCCCCGCGCGGCGAGGTCGAGCGCGATGGCCCGCCCGATCCGCTTCCCTGCCCCGGTGACCAGGGCGGCTTTCCTCTTGATCTCGACCATGCCGCCATAGGTACCTTGCACCCCGTCGCGGTCAAGGGGTTCCGGGTCATGCTGCGGGAGGCGTTCGAGTATCTGACCACCCCCTGCCCGCCGGTGGCGCGGCGCCTCGGCTATCTGGCCGAGGCGGTGGCGCTCGGCGCCCGCCACCGCCGCCAGCGCCGCGCCTGGGCGCCCCATGTGGC
>JAEZHQ010000084.1 GCA_023416455.1 Pseudomonadota bacterium
CGGCCGAGGGCGCCGGAGTCCAGGGCCGCCACCCAGGAGGTGTGGCCGGCCGCGTCGCCCTCGCGGCCCAGCACGTTGTGGTAGAGCCGGTCGACGAAGGCCGGGCCGTCGGGCGCCCCGAAGCGGGCCACGAACTCGGGCGAGTCCATGAAGCGGCGGGCCATCTCGGTCATCTCCATCCCGACCGAGCGGGCGTAGGTCCAGGCGGTCAGGCCCTGCCCGTCCGGGGTCCGGCCGAGCGCCGACTGGTAGAGCCGGTGGACGTCGAAGGCCGGGTCGGCCGGATCGACCACCAGCGTGCCGTCGCTGGTCCGGATGCGCTCGATGCCCTGCAAGGTCATGGTGCCCGAGGGGGTCACCGCCACCACCCCCTCGGGCGTGTGCGCGACGCCGAGCGCGTGGCGGGCCACCGGGACCGCCAGCGTGTCGATCCCCGGCGTGCCCTGGACCCGCTGGTCGCCCGGGGCCAGGGCGAGGACCCGGCCGGAAGCCTCGATCAGGTGGGGGGCGGCGACCGACGGCGCGGCGGCGGGGGCCGTGTAGCCGCCCGGCCCCATCAGCGCGTAGGGCAGGGAATGGATGCCGAGGGCGGCGGCCGGCGAGCCGGCCGACAGCGAATAGTCGCCCCGCGCGGGGTCGGCGAACAGGGGATCGCCGACCCGGTCGCCGCTCCCGTAGGGGCGGGTGTTGAAGACCAGGTTGCCGGTGATGACCGGTCCGTTGGCGGTGAAGAGCTGCCAGTAGTCGTCGACGGGGACGGTCGCGTAGGCGATGTTCCCGGTGACCGCGTTGTCGCGGGGCAGGCCGGCCGCCCCGGCCTTGGGGCCGCCCCATTCGATGCGGATCAGCTCCTCCTGGTCGGACCCCAGGATCCCGACGTTGTTGGAGACCCGGTTGTGGTCGCCGCCATGGATGAAGACGCTGGCCCAGCCGGTGCCGCGGATGAAGTTGTCGGTGACGGCGACCCCGTTCACCTGGTCGTCCAGATAGATCCCGAAGCTCTTGTGCCCGGGCAGCCAGCGGCCGCCGGCGGCGGTGGCCAGCCCGGCGACGCCGTCGATCCAGTTGCCGTGGACGACGGCGCGGGTGTCGATGTCGGAGCGTCCCAGCATCTCGATGGCGGCGCTGTCGGCGGTCTCCAGCCCGGTGCGGGTGATCCGGTTGTAGGCGACCAGGTTCCCGACGTTGGCGTTGCCGGCGTTCCAGTCCTTGATCGAGATGCCGTAGCGCGGGCTGCCGTCGATGTCGTTGTGGATGAAGCGGTTGTCGTCGATGCCGTTGCCGCCGATGCCGGCCACGTCCTTCACGACCGCGCCGATGTCGTGGATGCTGTTGCCGGCGACCGTGTTGGCGTTGGAGCGGCCGGACAGGGTGATGCCGTTGGCGGCCAGATGCTCCAGCGTGTTGAGGTCGATCCGGTTGCCGGAGGAGCCGGCCAGCGTCAGCCCGGTGCCGACGTTGACGAAGCGGTTGGCGGTGACGTGGTTGCCGTCGGCCCCGGTCAGCACCACGGCGCTGCCGGACCACAGCGTGTCGGCGAAGGTCAGGCCGGACAGGGTGACCCCGTCCGCCCCGTCCAGCGCGACCAGGGTGGCGAGGCGGGGGACGACCACCGTCTGCCCGGCGAAGCCCCCAGGGTCGGCGGCCATCACGACGAGCCGCCCGTCCGCCGCCCGCCACGCGAACTCCCCGGGGGCGTCGATCAGCGCCGGGCTGTTCAGCAGCCGGTAGGTGCCGCCCGCGTCCACCGCGTACTGGGCGGCCTTCCCGAAGGTGATGGTGGCGGTGGCGAAGTCGATCCCCGTCACCTCCGCGATGCCGTCGGCCAGGCGGTCGCTGGCGAAGGTCTGGATCATCGTCCCGGCGGCGACGTCGCCCGGCCGGACGTCGCCGGGGTGGAAGCGGAGCGTCGTCTTGCTGCCGGCCGCCTCGGCGAACAGCCAGCCCGAGCGGTAGGGGTCGTCCGGGGTCCAGGCGCCCGACTGGGCCACCCGCTGGCGCACGCCGTCGACGATCAGGTCGAGGCCGCTCGGCCGGTCGAGCGCCGCCGAGAACAGGCCGTTCCCCTCGTCCCGGAAGGCGCCGACCGTCTCGCCGCCGCTCAGCACCGGCGTTTCGCCCGCGTAGTTGCGGAAGGTGACGCCGGCGTCGGCCGGGCCGAGGGTCAGGGGCTGCGACAGCCGGTAGGTGCCGCCGCGCAGGTAGGTCACCTCCAACTCGCCGGCGCGCATGGCGTCGCGCGCCCGCTCCAGGGTGGCGAAGGGGCCGTCGGTGCCGTCGGCGTTCGGGCTGGCCAGCCGCCCCGACCAGGAGTCCCGGCCGTCGGTCGCGACGAAATAGCCGGGCCGGTCCATCGGCCCGGCCGGTGCGGAGAAGACGGCGGAAGGGGAGGTCGTCATGGCCGGTCCTGGGGCGCCTGTGGTCGGGATCAGGCGGCGCAAGGGGGCCGGTCCTGACGGCGGCGGAGGATAGGCGGCGGCATCCGACGGAAGTTGGACGGAAAACGGGACAAATTTTATCTTTTCGGCCGCCGCCCCGGCCGGGCGTCCGCCTGCCAAGCAGGACTGAGGGACAGGACTGAGGGGCAGGACTGAGGGGGCAAGCTTCAGGGGAAGGCGCCTTTTCCACGGCCTTCTTAACGTCTCGTAAACCAAAATTTGCGAGTGGAGTCGGGTGGCGGCGACGGCGTTGAAAGCAAAGGCGGGAAACGTTACTCATGGCTGCTTTCCGCAGGACGGTCCGCGTCTTCGAATGTCCAGGCGCGCCCCGGAAGCCGAAAATGAACGTGCCGGATCCGATTGCCAGGGGGTAACCGTTGTGCCTGTGACCGTAAGATCTCTGGAAATTCCGGAAGTAAAGATAATAACAACCGGCAGGTTCGGCGATGAGAGGGGCTTCTTCTCGGAAGTGTATTCGAGGAAGGCCTTTTTCGAGGCGGGCATCGAGATCGATTTCGTGCAGGACAACCATTCCTTTTCCGCCGAAAAGGGAACGGTGCGGGGGCTGCATTTTCAAACCCCGCCCTTTGCCCAGGACAAGCTGGTGCGCGTCGCGCGCGGGGCGATCCTCGACGTCGCCGTCGACCTCCGCGTGGGGTCCCCGACCTACGGCCGGCACGTCTCGGCCGTGGTCTCGGCGGCGGAGTGGAACCAGATCCTCGTGCCGGTCGGCTTCGCCCACGGGCTGGTGACCCTGGAGCCCGACACCGAGGTCATCTACAAGGTCAGCAACCTCTATTCGCCCGAGCACGACAAGGGCCTGCTGTGGAACGACCCGGCGCTCGCCATCGCCTGGCCCGTGACCGGGGCCGAGGCCGTCCTGTCGGCCAAGGACCGCATTCAGCCGCGGCTCGCCGAGCTTCCGGCCTGCTTCCATTACCGGGCGGAGGGCGTGCGTTGAAGGCGATCGTGACCGGCGGCGCCGGCTTCATCGGCTCGGCCGTGGTCCGCCTCCTGATCGGGGAGACCGACGCCGAGGTGGTCACCGTCGACAAGCTGACCTACGCGGGCAACCTCGCCTCGCTGGCCGGCGTCGCCCGCAGCCCGCGCCACCGCTTCGTCAGGGCCGACGTCTGCGACCGGCGCGCCATGGCCGACCTGTTCGCCGCCGTGCAGCCGGATCTGGTGATGCACCTGGCGGCGGAGAGCCACGTCGACCGCTCCATCGAGGGGCCGGCGGTCTTCATCGAGACCAACGTCGTCGGGACCTACGCCCTGCTGGAGGCGGCCCGCGCCTACTGGTCGGGGCTGCCGCCGGCCCGGCGCGACTCCTTCCGCTTCCACCATGTCTCGACCGACGAGGTCTACGGGTCGCTGGGCGCCGACGGGCTCTTCACCGAGACCACGCCCTACGCGCCCAACAGCCCCTATTCGGCGAGCAAGGCCTCCTCCGACCATCTGGTGCGCGCCTGGCACCACACCTACGGCCTGCCCACGCTGGTCACCAACTGCTCCAACAATTACGGCCCCTACCATTTCCCCGAGAAGCTGATCCCGCTGATGATCCTCAACGGGCTGGAGGGCAAGCCGCTGCCCGTCTACGGCAGCGGGGAGAACGTGCGGGACTGGCTCTACGTCGAGGACCACGCGCAGGCCCTGTGGACGGTGGCGACCACCGGCCGGGTCGGCGAGACCTACAACATCGGGGGCGAGGCGGAACGGCGCAACATCGACGTCGTGCGGCGGATCTGCGACCTGCTGGACGAGCTGGTGCCGGGGGAGCGGCCGCGCCGCGAGCTGATCACCTTCGTCACCGACCGCCCGGGGCACGACGCGCGCTACGCCATGGACATCGCCAAGATCGCCGGCGAGCTGGGCTGGCGGCCCTGCGAGACCTTCGAGAGCGGCCTGCGCAAGACGGTGGAGTGGTATCTGGAGAACCGGCCCTGGTGGGAGGACATCCGCAGCGGCCGTTACGCCGGCGAGCGACTCGGGCTGGCCGGTGCGGTGGAGCTGGCGTGATGGCGCCGCTCCTGCTGACCGGCGGCAACGGCCAGCTCGGCCGGGAGGTGGCGCGGCGGGCCGGCGCCTTCGGCCTGTCCTGCCGCGCCCTCGGCCGCCGGGAACTGGACATCGCCGACCGCGACGCCGTGCTGCGCCTGGTCGCGGAACGGCGGCCGGCGGTCGTCGTCAACGCCGCGGCCTACACCGCGGTGGACGCCGCCGAGCGGGACGCCGCGGCGGCCTTCGCCGCCAACCGCGACGGCCCGGCCCATCTGGCCGAGGCCTGCGCGGCCGCCGGCATCCCCCTCCTTCACCTCTCCACCGACTATGTCTTCGACGGCGCCAAGCCGGCCCCCTACGGCGAGGACGATCCGGTGGCCCCGCTCGGCGTCTACGGCGCCAGCAAGCTGGCCGGGGAGGAGGCCGTCCGCCGCCTGTGCCGGCACCACGTCATCCTGCGCACCGCCTGGGTCTATGGGGTCGACGGCGGCAACTTCGTGAAGACCATGCTCCGACTCGGGCGCGAGCGGGCCGTCCTGCGGGTGGTGGACGACCAGCGCGGCTGTCCCACCTTCGCCGGCGACCTCGCCGACGCCGTCCTCGCGCTCGCCGCCCGGCTGGCGGCCGGGCGGGTGGGCGGCGACGGCTTCGGCACCTTCCACTGCGCCGGCCAGGGGGCGACCAGCTGGTGCGGCTTCGCGCGGCGCATCTTCGAGCTGGCGGCGCCGGCCCTGGACCGGGTGCCGGCGGTGGAGGCCATCGCCACGGCGGACTATCCCACCCCCGCCCGGCGGCCGGCCAATTCGGTGCTCGACTGCGGCCGCCTGGCCCGGGTGCATGGGCTGGCCCTGCGCCCGTGGCCGGAGGCGCTCGCCGAGATGCTGGCCGCCCTGGCCGCCGCCCCGC
>JAEZHQ010000114.1 GCA_023416455.1 Pseudomonadota bacterium
GCGGAGGGGTGGGCGGCGGGCGGCCGGGCGGCGAAGCCGGCCCAGTCCGCGGGGGCGTCGCCGATGGCCTCGTCGCAGCCGATGTCCATGTGCCAGCGCAGCGCGGCGAGGAGGTCGCATGCGTCACTCATTGTTTGACCTTAGCACGGCTTCTGTGGTCTTACATGGGCTTAGTTTCCATTCTGGCGGGTGCGAACGGCACCCACCGCCGTGCGTGCCCGGGATGTTTGATCCGGCGGCCGCGGCGCGGCGGCGAGACAAAGGCGAAGTTGGGGGAGCCTATGGAGCGCGAACCGCGCGAGGTGATGGAGTACGACGTCCTCGTCGTCGGAGCCGGCCCGTCCGGCTTGAGCGCGGCCATCCGTCTGAAGCAGCTGGCCGCCGAGGGCGGCAACGACCTGTCGGTGTGCGTCATCGAGAAGGGCTCGGAGGTCGGTGCCCACCTGCTCTCCGGCGCGGTGTTCGAGCCGCACGCGCTGGACGAGCTTATTCCGGACTGGCGGGAGAAGGGCGCGCCGCTGGGCACTCCGGCCCGCGAGGACCGGTTCCTCTACCTGACGGCGACCCGGGCGCACCGCTTCCCGGTCACCCCGCCGCAGATGGACAACCACGGCAACCACATCATCTCGCTGGGCAACCTCGCCCGCTGGATGGCCGCCCAGGCCGAGGAGCTGGGGGTCGAGATCTACCCCGGCTTCGCCGCCGCCGAGGTGCTCTACGACGAGGCCGGCGCGGTCAAGGGCGTGGCCACCGGCGACATGGGAATCGGCAAGTCCGGCGAGCGCACCGCCAACTACACGCCGGGCATGGAGCTGCACGCCCGCCAGACCATCTTCGCCGAGGGCTGCCGCGGCTCGCTGACCAAGACGCTGTTCGAGCGCTTCGGCCTGCGCGACGGAGTCGATCCGCAGACCTACGGAATCGGCATCAAGGAGCTGTGGGAGGTCGACCCGGCCAAGTCGCAGCCCGGCCTGATCGTCCACACCATCGGCTGGCCGCTGGACTCCAAGACCTACGGCGGTTCCTGGCTCTACCACATGGACGGCAATCTGGTGTCGGTCGGCTTCGTCGTCGGGCTCGACTACGCCAACCCGCATCTGAGCCCCTTCGAGGAGTTCCAGCGCTACAAGACCCACCCGGCGATCCGCCCCATCTTCGAGGGCGGCCGGCGCATCGCCTACGGCGCCCGCGCCCTGTCGGAGGGCGGCTTCCAGTCGATCCCCCGGCTGACCTTCCCCGGCGGGGTGATCGTCGGCGACGCCGCCGGCTTCCTCAACGTGCCGAAGATCAAGGGCAACCACACCGCCATGAAGTCGGGCATGGTGGCGGCCGAGGCGGTGTACGAGCATCTCAGCGGCGGCGCCGAAGGCGGCGAGGTCACCGCCTACCCGGAGCGCCTGAAGCAGTCCTGGCTGTGGTCGGAGCTGCACGCCGTCCGCAACATCCGCCCGGGCTTCCAGAAGGGCCTGTGGGCGGGGCTGGCCAACGCCGCCTTCGAGACGGCGACCAAGGGCAAGTCGCCGTGGACGCTGCATCACCGCCACCCCGACCACACCACGCTGATGAAGGCGGGCGAGGCGCCGAAGATCGCCTATCCCAAGCCGGACGGGGTGGTGAGCTTCGACCGGCTGTCCTCGGTCTACCTGTCCAACACCAACCACGAGGAAAACCAGCCGGCGCACCTGACGCTGAAGGACGCGGAGACCCCGATCCGGGTCAATCTGGCGCTCTACGACGCGCCGGAGACCCGCTATTGTCCGGCCGGCGTGTACGAGATCGTGCGCAACGAGGACGGCAGCAACCCGCGCCTGCAAATCAACGCGCAGAACTGCGTGCATTGCAAGACCTGCGACATCAAGGATCCCACCCAGAACATCAACTGGGTGGTCCCCGAAGGCGGCGGCGGCCCCAACTACCCCGGCGGGATGTGAGGCAGGGCGCATTATGATCAAGGTCGTTCGTGCCAAGCTGCATGGGATCCGCGTCACCGACGCCAACCTGAACTACCAGGGATCGATCACCCTCGATCCCGAGCAGTGCGAGGCGGTCGGCATCTACCCGCTCGAATTCGTGGAGATCTGGAACAAGAATTCCGGGGCGCGGATCAGCACCTACGTGATCTATGGCGCGCGCGGGTCGCGCGCCTGCGTGCTCAACGGCTCGGCGGCGCGCACCTGCCAGATCGGCGACGAGGTGATCATCGCCGCCTCCTGGTACTGCCAGCCGACCGAACTGGCGACCCTCCGGCCGCGGGTCCTCACCTTCCTGCCGGACAACCGGGTCGACAAGACGCTGACTTACGACGTCACCGCGTCGGACGGCGGGTGGTACGACTTCGCCATCCGCGAAGAGGCCGCGGCGGAAGCCGAACCGGCCTGATCCCGCCGCCGGAGCATCGTGCGTTTCCCAACCGTCGGGGGGCTCTGTCATCCCCGGCGGGGCGGCGCGCCCGGTGGACAACGGAATCCATCCTCCCCTTGGCGGCGGCTCCGATAGCACTTCCGGACGTTTCCGAGCCCTGATGGGCCGGGCGGCCCGCGGAGGCGCGCCGCTATGAAAGTGTTGCCGAGTCGCGCCCTTCGCGGTCCCCGCACAGGGTGTGGGGGGATTCCGCGCGCGACGGGCGCCGGCATCGGCCGGACGCGCCAAGCCGCACAGAATCCTTAATAATCTGCAAAAAACGCCGGCGGAAGGGCCGCTCCGCCGGCATTTTATGAGTGGATTTGGGACGGTTCGCTTGAAGATGCGGCAAAATTTGCCTAGCCTCTCCCTGGACGTGCGATCTGGAGGGTGGGGCGAATCATGGGCTTCGCAAGCATAGGCGGGTATCCGCAACCTATTACGACGCCGCTGACCAGCGGCCCGGCAGCCATGCAGCAGACCAAGTCCGTGGAAGCGGGCAAGGAAACGAGCACGGGCGGCGAGCAGCGCAACCCGGCCCAGTCGTTCAGCAACGGCACGACGCCGACCCGTGGTCAGAACCTGAACATCACGGCCTGACCGAACGTCGTCCGGCGGCGGCCGGCCCGGCCACGGGACGGCGGCCTGAAGGGAGGGCGGGCACCGATGGACATCCGGAACCTATCCAGCATCCCGACGAACCGGCCAGCCACGGCGGCCGGCCCGGCCGCGGCGGCATCCGACGCCGGCAAGGCCGGGACTGCCGTCCCGTCCGGAGGCGAGCCGTCCGAGGGCGGCCGTTCGGCCGGCGGCTTCATCAGCCCGGTGCTGCGCTACGACCAGACGGCGCGGGTCGCCGTCCTGTATTTCCGCGACACCGAAACCGGCGAAACCAAAGAGCAGATTCCGACCGAGCGGGTGGTCGAGGAGTATCGTCGCACCGCCGTGCGCCTGGGCGGTGGGGCGGGCGGTGGGG
>JAEZHQ010000154.1 GCA_023416455.1 Pseudomonadota bacterium
GGCCAATGGTGTGCGGGGGGGGGGGGGGGGGGGTAGCGGCGGCCCGCCGCCCGCATCAGCCTTCGTAGCGGGTCTCCAGCAGGTCCAGCTCCCGCACCAGCTTGCGCGCCGTCTCGCTGCCGATCTGGCGGCGGCGGAGCAGGCGGAAGATGGCGACGCGCTCGGCCTTGATCGCGGCCACCCGCATCTGCCGCTCGATGACCCCGACGTGGCGCTGGACCGTCGCCGACTCGCCATCCTGGGAGAGGGTCTCGATGCGGGAGCGGTAGAGGTCCATGATCCGCGAGGCCGCCGCCACATAGAGGTCGGCGTTGGCGCGGCCCTCCGACAGGCCGTGCTGGACGCGCTCGATCTCGGCGATGGCGGCCTCGGCCGCGGCCACCCGCGCCCGCTCCTCCCGGGTCTCGTGGGAATGCTCCGGCGGCATCTCCAGCCCCTTGAGCACCATGGGCAGGCCGATGCTGGCGGCGACCAGCGACACGATGATCACCCCCATGGCGAGCAGGATGGCGAGGTCCCGGGCCGGGAAGGGGCTGCCGTCGGCGAGCGCGATCGGCAGGGTGAGCACGCCGGCCAGCGTGATGGCACCGCGCGCCCCGGCCAGCGACGTGGCGGCGACAAGCCGCCAGTCGGGATGGCGCCTCTCCCCGGTCCGGAAGATGGTCAGGCTGAGCGACACCCAGACCCACAGGAAGCGGAGCGCGGCCAGCGCCAGGTTGATGGCCACCACATAGATCACCAGCCACCAGGGCTCGTGATGCCCGGTCAGCCGGACGGTCTCCACCGCGCTGGCCAGGATCCCCGGAAGCTGTTCGCCCAGCAGGACGAAGATGATGCCGTTCGCCGCGAACTGGATCATGTCCCACACCGAGTTGCGGCGGACCCGGGTGGCGGCCATGGCCCGGCCGGAGGACTCCACGGCGCTCATGGTCAGGCCGGCGGCGACGGCGGCCAGGATGCCGGAGCAGTGCAGGTGTTCGGCCGCCAGATAGGCGGCGAAGGGGATGAGGAGGCTGATCAGGATCTGCGACCCGCTCTCCTCGCCGACACGCTCCGCCAGCCATTCCTTGGCCCGCGCGATGCCCCAGGTGACCCCGACGCCGATGGCGATGCCGCCGAGCGCCACCCACAGGAAGTTGAGCGCGGCGTCGTAGAGCGAGAAGGTGCCGGTCAGCGCGGCGGCAATGGCGAAGCGCAGGCAGACCAGTCCGGAGGCGTCGTTGAGGAGGGATTCGCCCTCCAGGATGTGCATCATCCGCTTCGGGATCGGGACGCGGGCGGCGATGGCCGACACCGCGATGGGATCGGTGGGCGACACCACCGCCGCCAGCGCGAAGGCGACGGCGAGCGGCATGGCCGGGATCATCCAGTTGATGAACAGGCCGACGCCGACAACCGTGAAGAGAACGAGGCCGAGCGCCAGTTCGAGGACGGTCGGGGCGTCCTTGAGGAGTTCCTCCTTGGGGATGCGCCAGCCGTCGAGGAACAGCAGGGGCGGCAGGAAGAGCAGGAAGAAGATTTCCGGGTTCAGCTCGACGCGCCAGTCCGAGAGCAGGCCGATCACCGCTCCGAGAGCGATTTGCACCAGCGGCCGGGGGATCGGCAGCGGCAGCATGCGCGAGACGAATCCGCTGACGACGACGGCGAGCAGGAGCACGAGAACGATCGTGATGGTTTCCAACGGACCACGTGCCTTCTGTTGATGCCAGGAGCGGCGGCCATCTTAAGGAAGCGGGGCCGCCCTTGACCATGCGCAAGGCGTGATCTTTGCCGGCGCCCTCAGCGCGGCTCCGGGGGCGGCTCCGGGGGCGGCTCCGGGGACAGCTCCGGCGGCTCGGCCGCGCTGGTGGCGAAATCGGCCGGAAGAGTGATCTCCAGCATCTCCAGATCGTCGGAATGGGCGATTTCGACGTGGCGGATTCCGGGCGGCTGGTGCACGCAAGCGCCGGCCCGCAGCAGAACCTCGCCGGCCCCCTCGTAGGCGAAGCGCACCCAGCCCTTCAGCACATAGACCATCTGGAAGTCGAGCGCGTGCCGGTGCCAGCCGCCGGGCGAAGCCTCGCCCGGCCGGGCGCGGATGACGTGGGCGTTGACCTTGCCGCCGGTGGCGGCGCGAATGCCGAGGTCCCGGTACTCGAAGAAGGGGCGCAGCCCGTCGCGGGCGAAGGCCGCTGGATCGTCGTGGCTGACCGAAAAGGCCATGGGCCCGGGACGATCGGTCCTGTCGGGACGGTCGGTCATGATGCTTCCTCCCCTGCTTTGCCTGTGGAGCGAGTATGGCCGAAACCGGCCGCCGGGGACACGCCCGCCGGCGGCACGGAGCCGTTGCGGCCCCGGCCGGGCGCCGCGCTATAGTGGGTGCCGCCGCGCCGCGGGCGGCGCGGCCACGAACCGACAGGAACGGGCGCCCGGAACGGCGCGCCCCCGGGAGAGAGACGATGGACGAGGCCGCCGCCGGCGCCGCCTTCCTGCCGCCCTTGCCGCAGGACGTGACCGTGAACCCCATCCGCAGCGGCGAGGACTGGCGCCGCCAGCGCGCCGCCTGCGAGGCCGACCCCGGCGCCTTCCACGGCGCCATCGCCGCCGAGACCATCCACTGGTTCGACGGCGCCGCCTGGCTGACGCGCGAGGCCGACGGCGTGTGGCGCGGCTGGGACGCCGCCACCGGCGAGGCGGCCGAGCGCCGCGACTGGACGCCCTGGACCCGTCCCTTCGACGACCGGGAGGCCCCCTTCTACCACTGGTTCGCCGGCGCCCTCACCAACGCCGCCTTCAACGAGGTGGACCGCCACGTGCTGGCCGGCCACGGCGCCGAGGTCGCCTACTGGTACGAGGGCGACCGCTGGGACGCCGCGGCCAACGGCGGGCGCGGCGGCCCGGTGCACCACGCCACGCTGACCCGGCGCGAGCTGCTGATCCGCTCCGCCCTGGCCGCCCAGGCGCTCGCCGGCCTCGGCCTGCGCCGGGGCGACCGCATCGCGCTCAACATGCCGAACATCCTCGACCAGATCGTGTGGACCGAGGGGGCCAAGCGGCTGGGAATCATCTACACCGCCGTGTTCGGCGGCTTCTCCGACAAGACGCTGTCCGACCGCATCGAGAACGCCGGCGCCCGCGTCGTGATCACCGCCGACGGGGCCAGCCGCAACGCCGAGGTCGCCCCCTTCAAGGAGGCTTACAGCGACCCCGCGCTGGACCGCTTCATCGCCCTGCCCGCCGCGCTGGACATCGCCGGGCGGGTGATCCGCGACAAGCTGGGCGACACCGCCCTGCTCGACGGCGTGCGCGCCGCCCTGGCGGACGAGATCACCGTCGCCCCGGCCGATGTGATGCGCGAGTTGGGCCGCGCCCTGGACCGCGCCGGCGGGCTGGAGGCGGGGGCGGTCGCCGACCTGCGGGCCAGCGTCGCCGAGGCGCTGACCGCCGCGCCGCCGCGGGTGGAGACGGTGATCGTGGTCCGCCACGCCGGCCTGCCCGACGTCGCCTGGCGCCCGGGACGCGACGTCTGGGCCCACGAGCTTCTGGCCCGGGCGGAGGAGACCCTCTGCCGCAACGCCGGCCTGCCCGGCATGGCGGCGCTGCGCGCGCTGGACGACCGCGCCCTCTACGCCGCCATCGCCCGCTCGGTCCCCTGCCTGCCGGTGGACGCCGAACACCCGCTGTTCATCATCTACACCTCCGGCTCCACCGGGAAGCCCAAGGGGGTCGTGCACGTCCACGGCGGCTATGTGGCCGGCCTCGCCCACACCATGAAGGTGAGCTTCGACGCCCTGCCCGGCCGCGACGTCATCTACGTGGTCGCCGATCCGGGCTGGATCACCGGCCAGAGCTACCTGATCACCGCCTCGCTGGCCGCCCGCATCCCCGGCGTGGTGACCGAGGGCGCCCCGGTCTTCCCCAACGCCGGCCGCTTCGCCTCCATCATCGAACGGCACAAGGTGACCATCTTCAAGGCGGGCGTGACCTTCCTCAAGACCGTCATGACCCACCCGGAGAACCGCGCCGACGTGGAGCGCTATGACCGCTCCTCGCTGCGCGTGGCCACCTTCTGCGCCGAGCCGACCAGCCCGGCGGTGCAGTCCTTCGGCATGCAGGTGATGACGCCGCAGTACATCAACTCCTATTGGGCGACCGAGCACGGCGGCATCGTCTGGACCCACCCCTACGGCAACCCCGACCTGCCGCTGCGCGCCGACGCCCGCACCCACCCGCTGCCCTGGGTGCTGGGCGACGTCTGGGTCGCCGAGGGCGAGGCCGACGCCGACGGGCGCACCGCCTACCGCCGGGCCGAACCCGGCGAAAAGGGCGAGATCGTCGTCACCGCCCCCTATCCCTATCTGGCCCGCACGCTGTGGGGCGACGCCGCCACCCTCGGCCGACCCGGCTGGAAGGGCGACATCGACCGTTTCGCCAAGACCTATTTCGGGCGCTTCCGCGACGCCGCCGGACGCCCCGTCCTCGCCTATCTGCAAGGCGACTTCGCCCGCCGCCACGCCGACGGCTCCTTCAGCCTGCACGGCCGCTCCGACGACGTCATCAACGTCTCGGGCCACCGCATGGGAACCGAGGAGATCGAGGGCGCCATCCTGCGCGACAAGCAGGTCAACCCCGACAGCCCGGTCGGCAACGTCATCGTGGTCGGCGCCCCCCACCGCGAGAAGGGGCTCACCCCCGTCGCCTTCGTCCTGCCCGCCCGCGGCCGCGACCTGACCGCCGACGACGAGCGCCGGCTGAAGGATCTCGTCCGCCAGGAGAAGGGGGCGGTGGCCGTGCCCTCCGACATCCTGGTGGTGCCGGCCTTCCCGGAGACGCGCTCGGGCAAGTACATGCGCCGCTTCCTGACCGCCATGATGACCGGCGAGCCGCTGGGCGACACCTCCACCCTGCGCAACCCGGAATGCCTGGACGACCTCGCCGCCCGAATCGACGCCTGGAAGCGCGGCCAGCGCCGCGCCGAGGAGCAGACCCTGCTGGAGCGCCAGCGCTTCCTGTCGGTCCAGTACGACCGGCTGGCCGATGGCGTGCGGCTGGCCACCGTCACCATCGACAACCCGCCGGTCAACGCCCTGTCCGACCGCCTGCTGGACGAGCTGGACACGCTGGTCGCCCATCTCGCCCGCCGCGCCGACGTCCGCGCGGTGGTCATCACCGGGGCCGGCGGGCGCAGCTTCGTGGCCGGCGCCGACATCCGCCAACTCCTCGACGAGGTCCAGGACGCCGAGGCCGCCCGTGCCCTGCCGGCCAAGGCCCACGCCGTCTTCCGCGCCATCGAGGCGATGGACAAGCCGGTGGTCGCCGCCATCCGCGGCGTGGCTCTGGGCGGCGGCTGCGAGCTGGCCATGGCCTGCCATTACCGGGTCGCCGACCCCCGCGCGCGCCTCGGCCAGCCGGAGATCAACCTGTTCCTGCCGCCCGGCTACGGCGGCACCCAGCGCCTGCCCCGCCTGCTGCTGCGCAAGGATCCGCAGGCCGGCCGCGAGCGGGCGCTGGCCATCCTGCTGTCCGGCCGCACGGTGGACGCCGGGACCGCGCTCGCCATCGGGCTGGTCGACCGCATCGCGCGCGGCGCCGACGACGCGCTGACCCTGGCCAAGGAACTGGCGCGGCGGGCGGCGCTGGGGACGGGACGGCTGGAGGAGGCCGCGCCGCCGCCGCTCCATGGGCCGATGCCGGAGGCCGGCACGGGAACGGACTCGCCGGAGATCGCGCGGCTGCTGCGCCAGGCCCGCGCCGCCGGCCGCGGCGCGGTCGCCGACACCATCGTGGCGCTGGTGGACGGCGGCCTGCGCGAGGGCTTCGCGGCGGGCAGCCGGGCCGAGATCGACGCCTTCGCCCGCTTCCTGCTCGATTCCGGGCACGGCGCCAAGAAGGGCATCGCCCTGTTCCTGGAGAAGAAGTCCCCGCCCCTGCCGACCCGCCCGCGCCCGCAGACGCCCCCGGCCGAGCTTGCCGCGGCGGGCGACCTGCTGCCCGTGGGCAGCCCCTTCTTTCCCGGCGCCACGCCGCTGCCGCGCTGGCAGCTCGCCCAGGCGGTCGTCCGCGATCCCGAGACCGGGGCCGCCGCCCACGGCGACCCGGCGGCGGCCGAGCGCGAGGTGGTGCTTCCCGTGCCCGAGCCCGGCCCCAACCAGGCGCTGGTCTATGTGCTGGCCTCGGAGGTGAACTACAACGACGTCTGGGCGCTGACCGGAATCCCCGTCTCGCTGTTCGACGAGCATGACGAGGACGCCCACGTCACCGGGTCGGGCGGCGTCGGGCTGGTGGTGCGGCTGGGCGAGGCGTTGCAGGCGCAAGGCCGGCTGGAGGTCGGCGATCTGGTGGCCATCTATTCCGGCGTGTCGGACCTGCTCGACCCCGAGGCCGGCGCCGATCCCATGTTCACCGACTTCCACATCCAGGGCTACCAGTCGCCGGACGGCAGCCACCAGCAGTTCATGCTGGCCGACGGCCCGCAGCTGTTCCCCCCGCCGCCCAACCTGACGCTGGAGGAGGCGGGCAGCTACATGCTGGCGGCCGGCACCGCCTACCGGGCGCTGTTCACCGCGCTCGACGCGCAGCCCGGCCGGCGCCTGCTGGTCGAGGGGGCGGCCGGCGGCACCGGCGCCTGGACGGTCGAGCTGGGGCTGGCCCGCCGCATGGCGGTCACGGGCATGGTGTCCTCGGAGCGCCGCGCCGCCGCCATCCGCGCCCGCGGCGCCCGCGCCGTGGACCGCTCCCCCTTCGAGGCGGCCTTCACCCGCATTCCCGCCGACCCGGCCGCCTGGGCCGCGTGGGAACAGGCGGGCGAGCCCTTCCTGGCGGCGGTCCGCGCGGTCAACGACGGCGCGCTGGTGGACTACGCCGTCAGCCACGCCGGCGAGGCGACCTTCCCGCGCAGCTTCCAGGCGCTGGCCGAGGGCGGCGCCCTGACCTTCTTCGGCGCGTCGTCCGGCTACCACATGACCTTCCTCGGCAAGCCGGGCGCCGCCGAGCCGGCCGCCATGCTGCGCCGCGCCCGCCTGCGCCCCGGCGAGGCGGTGCTGGTCTTCTACGGCGCCGGATCCGCGGGCCTGCGCGACGACACGGCGCTGGCCGCCCTGGAGGCGGCGCGCGAGGCCGGCGCCCGGGTCTGCGTCGTCACCGACGAGGACGCCGAGCGCGACTTCGTCCTGTCGCTCGGCTACGGCGAGGCGCTGGCCGGCGCCGTCTCGCTGGCCGAGATCGCCCGGCGGGTGCCGCATTTCGCCTGGCCCGACACCCTGCCCGACCTGCCCGACCCGCAGCGCGCGACCGCCGCCTTCAAGGAGGCGGTGCGTCTCTTCACCGAGGAGACCTTCAAGCCGCTGGGCCAGGCGGTCGGCCGCATCCTGCGCTCCGCCGACAACCCGCGCGGCATGCCGGACCTGGTGGTGGAGCGGGCAACGCGCGACACGCTGGCCGTCTCCACCATGATCGTGAAGCCGCACAGCGGCCGCGTCGTCTATTGCGGGGACATGGGCGGCCGCCGCTACAGCTTCTACGCACCGCAGGTGTGGATGCGCCAGCGCCGCATCCTGATGCCGGCCGCCGCCATCATCGGCACCCACCTGTCCAACGCCGCGGAGATCGCCGGGCTGAACCGGGTGATCGCGTCGGGCGCGGTCCGCGTGCCGGCCACCCATCTCGGCGCCTGGGACGCGCTTCCGGCGCTCCATCAGGCCATGTGGGAGAACCGGCTGCCCGAGGCCACCGGCGGGGCGGCCAAGGCGGTGGTCAACCACGCCCTGCCGGAGGCCGGCCTGACCTCCCGCGACGAGCTGCTGATCGCCTGGGCCGCCCGCGGAGGACCGTAAGCCCCATCGTCAGGCAAGAGTTGGAACCGGATCCACCGCCGGTTCCACCTTCCGTACTGGCCGTCTCATAAATGTTGACTCAGCTTGTCACAGTTATCTTCCTGGTGGTCACTCTTCATTTTGCAATCCATGATTTCATCCTCGATGAACAGTTTGCATGAGGATGAAATCATGACATCAACGATGAAGAATATCTGCTCTGCCGCCATTGCGAGCGCCTTTGCGGTGCTCGCCTTCGTCACCCCCGCCCAGCCGGCCTTCGCCGCTTGCGTCTTCAGCCCCAACTATCAGGAAGAAGGCGGGTTGAGCGGCTGGGGGACCCGGGTGGCGAACTCGCAGGATGCCGACCTGCGCGCCGCTTACGCCGCCGGCACCTGCATCTACCTCAAGGGGGCACACGGCGGTGGAACGGTCCCGCCCGATGCGCCGGACGACCTGCACGTCTCGGTGAAGGCATCGTCCCAATCGCCGGTGTGCCACGTCTTCAAGAAGCGTTCGAACGCTCCCCAGGACGCCAAGTACCCGACGACATGCTTCTGAAGCGCGCCGCCCGCCGGGGTCGGCGTTCCTCCGGCGGGGCGGCTCTACCGCCGGCCCGGCCCGTAGACCTTCGGCTGGGCGAAGTTCAGGTGGTCGAGAAGCTCCTTGGTGACGCAGCCGTCGACGGGGAGCTTCGCCGCCTTCTGGTAGGCGCGGACGGCGGCCCGGGTGTTGGGACCCATTTTGCCGTCCACCGTGCCGGGCCGGAAGCCATGGTCGGCCAGCGCCGTCTGGGCGCCTTCCACATAGGCCCGGCGCATGTCCGGCGGCATGCTCTCGTCGGGGCAGGCGGCCCCGGCGGGGGCGG
>JAEZHQ010000230.1 GCA_023416455.1 Pseudomonadota bacterium
GGCCGCGTCGCCGTGGTCGCGGGCGGGCCGGACGACTGGCGCGCGGCCGGCCTGCGGGTGGTCGGGACGCCCGACGACCCCCCCGACGCCGCGCGCATCGACACCCTCTTCTGGGCCCACGACCGCCACGACGGCAACCTGGAGGCGATGCGCGCCTACCTCGCCTGGGAGGAGGATCTGCCGCGCCAGATCGCCGCCGACGGCACCGCCGGCTTCCGCGTCGGCATCCCCACCCCTCACTGACCCGCTGATGGAGACGCCGGACGATGCCGTTCCGTCTTTCCTGCACCCGCAGGCTCGCCGCCCTCGCCCTCACGCTCACGCTCACGCTCGCCGCCGCCGGCGCGCGGGCTGAAACGCCGGCGACCGGCGGCACCCTCTTCGCCGTCGTGCAGCCCGAGCCGACGGTGCTGACCTCGACCGTCAACACCCAGTATCCCAACGGCGTCGTCTCGGTGAACGTCTTCGACGGGCTGGTCACCTACGACGAGAGCATGACCCCGCGGCCGAGCCTGGCCGAGCGCTGGGAGGTCGCCGCCGATGGGCTGTCGGTCACCTTCCACCTGCGCCCCGGCGTGCGCTGGCACGACGGCCAGCCCTTCACCTCGGCCGACGTGCGCTACAGCGTGATGGAGGTGTGGAAGAAGGTCCACGCCCGCAACCGCGTCACCTTCGCCGACGTCCAGGACGTCGAGACCCCCGACCCGCTGACCGCGGTCTTCCGCCTGCGCCAGCCGGCGCCGGTGATCCTGAGCGCGCTGAACGCCCAGGAAGGGCAGATCCTGCCCCGCCACCTCTACGAGGGCACGGATGTCCTCACCAACCCCCACAACCAGAAGCCCGTGGGCACCGGCGCCTTCCGCTTCAAGGCGTGGAAGAAGGGCGAATACATCGAGCTGGAGCGCAACCCCGACTACTGGGACCAGGGGAAGCCCTACCTCGACCGGCTGATCTTCCGCATCATCCCCGACGCCGGCGTGCGCGCCGCGGCGCTGGAGCTGGGCGACGTGATGTACGCGCCCTACGACGCCGTCCCCCTGTCCGACGTGGAGCGGCTGCGCGCCCACAAGGACCTCGCCATCGAGACCCGCGGCTACGACTGGCAATCCCAGTACCTGTTCCTGGAATTCAACCTGCGCAACCCGGTGCTCGCCAACCTCAAGGTGCGTCAGGCCATCGCCCACGCCATCGACCGCGGGAAGCTGGTCGACGTGGTCTGGCACGGCATCGGCAAGGCGGCGACCGGGCCGGTCCCCTCCTCGCTCGGCCGGACCTACACCGCCGACGTGCCGGCCTATCCCTACGACACGGCGAAGGCCGAGGCCCTGCTCGACGAGGCCGGCTACCCGCGGGGGGCGGGCGGCGTGCGCTTCACGCTGCACCAGGACTACCAGCCCTTCAACGACAACTTCCGGCAGAACGCGGAGTTCATCCGCCAGAGCCTGAAGCGGGTCGGCATCGAGGTGGCGGTGCGCAGCCAGGATCTCGCCACCTTCGTCCGGCGGGTCTACGGCGACTACGACTTCGACCTGAACAGCGGGCAGTTCTCCGTCTTCATGGACCCGCAGATGGGGCTGGTCCGGCAGTACTGGTCGAAGGCGATCTCCCGCGGCACGCCCTGGACGAACGGTTCCGGCTACGCCAACCCGGAGATGGACCGGCTGATCGAGGGCGCGATGCGGGAAACCGACGCCGGCCGGCGCGCCGGCCTGTTCCAGGATCTTCAGCGCCTGGCCATGACCGACCTGCCGGTCCTGCCGCTTTCGGAACTCTGGCACTTCACGGTCTACAACCGGCGCCTGCGCGGCCTGGAGACGTCGCCCGACGCGGCGCTGGCCTCGCTGAAGAACGTGTGGATCGAACGCTGACCGGACGGGAGGCCCCCATGCCCATCGCTCGCACGCCCATCGCCCTCGATTCCTACCGCCCGCTCGGCCGCAGCGGCCTGCGCGTCTCGCCGCTGTGCCTGGGCACGATGACCTTCGGCGGCGCCACGCCGGAGGAGGAGGCCGGCCGCATCGTCGCCAAGGCGGCGGACGCCGGCGCCAACTTCATCGACACCGCCGACATCTACAACGACGGCCGCTCGGAGGAGATCGTCGGCCGGGCGATCCGCGGGCGGCGCCATCACTGGGTGCTGGCGACCAAGGTCGGCAACCCGCGCGGACCCGGCCCGAACGAGCGCGGCCTGTCGCGCGCCTGGATCGCCCGGGCCATCGACGAGAGCCTGCGCCGGCTGGGGACCGACCACGTCGACATCTACTACCTGCACCGGGAGGATCCCGGGACGCCGCTGGACGAGACGGTGCGGATCCTCGCCGACCTCGTCCGGCAGGGCAAGATCCGCCACGTCGGCGTGTCCAACCACAAGTCCTGGCGCCTCGCCGAGCTGGTCCGCCTGTCCCGCGAGGCCGGGATCGACCCGCCGGTGGTCGCCCAGCCCTACTACAACGCCTTCAACCGGATGCCCGAGGTCGAGCTGCTGCCGGCCTGCGCGCATTTCGGCCTGGGGGTGGCGCCCTACAGCCCGCTGGCCCGCGGGGTGCTCAGCGGGAAATACGCCCCCGACCGGCCGCCGCCCGAGGCGACGCGCGCCGGGCGGGGCGACCGCCGCATCCTCGAGACGGAATGGCGGCCGGAATCGCTGGCGCTCGCCCAGACCATCAAGGAGCACGCCGAGGCCAAGGGCACCACGGCGGCGCGCTTCGCGCTGGCCTGGCTGCTCAACAACCGGCTGGTCACCGCCCCCATCGCGGGGCCGCGCACCGAGGCCCAGTGGGACGAATACGTCGCCGCCCTCGGCTACCGCTTCGACGCCGAGGACGAGGCGCTCGTGGACCGGCTGGTGCCGCCCGGCCACCCCTCGACCCCCGGCTACAGCGACCCTTCCTACCCGGTGGAGGGGCGCCGGCCCTGGACGGCGCCGTCATGAGCGGGCGTCGCGCGACCCCGGCCCTGCGCATGGCGGCGCGCCGGCTCCTCCAGGTGGTGCCGGTGGTGCTGTTCATCCTGGTCGTCAACTACGCGCTGCTGCGGCTGGCGCCGGGCGATCTGGTCGACGTCATCGCCGGCGAGGCGGGTGCGGCGACGCCGGAATACATGGAGGAGCTGCGCCGGCGCTTCAGCCTCGACCAGCCCGCGCTCGTCCATTTCCTCACCTACATGAAGGCGGTGCTGAGCCTCGACCTCGGCTATTCCTTCCGCCACGGCATGCCGGTCGCCCAGCTCATCCTCGACCGGCTGCCGGCGACGCTCCTGCTGACGGCGTCCGGCATCCTGTTCGCCCTGGTGAGCGGCGTCTTCCTCGGGGTGCTGTCGGCCCGCTTCCACGGGCGGGCGGCGGACGCGGCGATCGCCGTCCTGTCCACGCTGGGCTTCGCCACGCCGGTGTTCTGGATCGGGCTGATGGCGATCGTCGTCTTCTCGATCCAGCTCCGCTGGCTGCCGGCGGGCGGGATGGTCACGGTGGGGGCGGGCCATGCCGGCCTCGACCACCTGCTGGACGTGGCGCGGCATCTGGTGCTGCCGGCGATGACGCTGGGCTGCTTCTTCACCGCCTACTACTGCCGGATCACGCGGGCGGCGATGCTGGAGGTGCAGGGCCTCGACTTCGTGCGCACGGCGCGGGCCAAGGGGCTGGGCGAGCGGCGCATCCTGCTGGCGCACGTCCTGCGCAACGCCCTGCTGCCGGTGGTCACGCTGACCGGGGTGCAGCTGGGATCGCTGATCGGCGGCTCGGTCGTCGTCGAGACGGTGTTCGCCTGGCCCGGCCTCGGCCGGCTCGCCTTCGACGCGATCTTCCGCCGCGACATGAACCTGCTGCTGGGAATCCTGCTGTGCAGCTCGCTTCTGGTCATCCTGATGAACCTGCTGGTCGACCTGCTCTACGCCGCGCTCGACCCGCGGATCGAGGTGCGGTGATGGCGGCGGCCGTGTCGATCCTGCGCTTTCCCTTCTTCTCGCTGTCGGCCTTCGTGGGGACGGCCCTGTTCGGGCTGGTGGCGGCGGCGGCGCTGGGCGCCGACCTGCTGTGCCCCGGCGACCCCATGGACATGGTGGCGCGCCCCAACCTGTGGCCGGGCAGCGACGCCCGCTTCCCGCTTGGCACCGACATGCTGGGCCGGGATCTGTGGACGGGCCTCGTCCACGGCGCCCGCGTGTCGCTTCTGGTCGGCTTCTCGGCGACCCTGCTGGCGCTGGCCATCGGCACCGCCGTGGGCCTTGCCGGCGGCTATTTCGGCGGGGTCGCCGACGACGCCACCACGCGGCTGACGGAGATGGTCCAGACCATCCCCGGCTTCCTGTTCACCATCGTGCTGGTGGTGATCCTCAGCCCCTCGGTCCACAGCATCGCCTTTTCGGTCGGCGTCACCTTCTGGCCGCAGGTGGCCCGGCTGGTGCGGGCGGAGGTGCTGCGCGTGCGCGAGAGCGTCTTCGTCAAGGCGGCGGTGGTCACCGGACTCGGCCACGGCCGGATCCTGCTGGCCCATGTGCTGCCGAACGTGCTGTCGCCGGTGGTCGTCGCCGCCTCGGTCCTGGTCGCCAACGCCATCCTGCTGGAGGCGTCGCTGTCCTTCCTCGGGCTCGGCGACCCCAGCGTGGTGTCGTGGGGCGGCATGATCGGCGCCGGGCGCGAGCAGCTGCGCACCGCCTGGTACATGGCGGCCCTGCCGGGGGCGGCGATCATCGTCACGGTGGTCGGGATCACCCTGCTCGGCAACGCGCTCAACGACCGGCTCAACCCTCGAACCGCGGCCCGCGACGGGCGGAGGAGTGATCCATGACCAGGACCGTGCTTTCGGTTCGCGATCTCGGCGTTTCGTTCCGCAGCCCGGCCGGCCCGGTGCGGGCGGTCGACGGGCTGTCCTTCGATCTGGCGCGGGGCGAGACGCTGGCCCTGGTGGGCGAGTCCGGCTGCGGCAAGTCGGCCACCGCGCTCGCCCTCATGCGCCTCCTGCCGCCGGGCGCCGCGGCGAGCGGGCGGGTGCTGTTCGAGGGCGCGGATCTCCTCGCCCTGCCGGAGCGGCGGATGCGCGCCCTGCGCGGCGGGCGGATCGCCATGGTCTTCCAGGACCCGATGTCGAGCCTCAACCCGGTCATGACCATCGGCGACCAGCTCGTCGAGGCCATCCGCGCCCACGCGCCGCTCGACCGCCGCCGGGCGCGCGCCCGCGCCGCGGAGCTTCTGGAGGTCGTGCACATCCCGGAGCCGGGCCGCCGGCTGGCGGAACACCCGCACCGGCTGTCCGGCGGCATGCGCCAGCGGGTGGTCATCGCCATGGCGCTGGCCGCCGAGCCGTCGGTGCTGATCGCCGACGAGCCGACCACCGCGCTGGACGTCACCATCCAGGCCCAGATCCTGCGCCTCCTGTGCGAGCTTCAGCGCGGCTTCGGCATGGCCATCCTCCTCATCACCCACGACCTGGGGGTGGTGGCGGAGACGGCGCACCGGGTGGCCGTCATGTACGCCGGACGGACGGTCGAGGAGCGCCCGGTGGAGGCGCTGTTCGCCGACCCCCGCCATCCCTACACGCGCGGCCTGATGGCCGCGATGCCGAGGCTGTCGGTGGAGGAGGCCGGGGGGCGGGCGCCGCTGCGCGAGATCCCCGGCATGGTGCCGTCGCCGGCCGAACGGCCGAAGGGCTGCGCCTTCGCGCCGCGCTGCGGCCAGGCGGTCGCCGCCTGCCACGCCGTGGCGCCGGCCTTCCGCCCCCTCGGCCCCGCGGCCGGCGTCGCCTGCCCGGTGGTGTCGGCGCAGCCCCTGCGGGGGGCGGCCTGAGATGGCGGCGGCCCTGGAGGTCGACCGGCTGAGCGTCGCCTACCGCACCGGGCGGGGCACGGTCCACGCGGTCGACGACGTGTCCTTCACCCTGGCCCCCGGGCAGACGCTGGGGCTGGTCGGCGAGTCCGGCTGCGGCAAGAGTTCGCTGGCCCAGGCCGTGGTCCGCCTCGTCGAGCCGGCGTCGGGGCGCCTCAGCGTCGACGGGGTGGAGCTGACCGGGCTGTCCGGCCGCGCGCTGCGCGCCCGGCGCCACCTCATCCAGATGGTGTTCCAGGATCCGGCGGCGTCGATGAACCCCCGCCACCGCATCGGCACCGTCGTCGGCGAGCCGCTGACCCTGCTGCCCGGCCTGACCCCGGACGGGCGGCGGGAGCGCGTCCGCGCGCTGCTGGCCGGCGTCGGCCTGCCGGCGGAGGTCGCGGCGCGCTTCCCGCACGAGCTGTCCGGCGGCCAGAAGCAGCGCGTCGCCATCGCCCGCGCGCTGGCCCTGGAGCCGCGGGTCCTGGTCTGCGACGAGGCGGTCTCGGCGCTCGACGTCTCGCTCCAGGCGCAGGTCCTGAACCTGCTGGTGCGCCTCCAGGAGGAGAAGGGCGTCGCCTACCTGTTCATCAGCCACGACCTGTCGGTCGTCCAGCACATGGCCGACCGCATCGCCGTCATGTATCTCGGCCGGATCGCCGAGATCGGGCCGCGCCGCAGCCTGTGGCGCCAGCCCGCCCACCCCTACACCCGCAGCCTGATCGACGCCGTGCCGATGCCGGCCGCCGGCGCCACCCGCATCGAGGACAAGCCCGTCCTCGCCGGCGACCTGCCCAGCCCCTACGACCCGCCGCCCGGCTGCCGCTTCCACACCCGCTGCCCCCTGGCCGTCGAGCGCTGCCGCCACGAGCGGCCGGAGCTGCGGCCGGTCGGCCCGGACCATCTCGCCGCCTGCCACCTCGTGAGCCCGCCATGACCCTCGACGCCCCCACGCCGTACGCCGGCACCCTCGACGCGCTGGAAGCGCGGCTGCGGCAGGACCTCGACCGCCTCTGCTACCCGCCGGCCGCCTGGGTGCCGCCGACCTCCGGCCCGTCCGGCGAGCGCGTGCACGACGCCGTCATCATCGGCGGCGGCATGTGCGGCCTCGTCGCCGCCTTCGCGCTGCGCCGGCTGGGCGTCGCCGACATCCGCATCCTCGACCGCAGCCCGGCCGGGCGCGAGGGGCCGTGGGTCACCTACGCCCGCATGCCGGTCCTGCGCTCGCCCAAGCAGCTTGCCGGGCCGGCGATGGGCGTCGCCTCGCTGACCTTCCGCGCCTGGTACGAGGCCAGCTTCGGAAGCGCGGCCTGGGAGGGGCTGGACCGCATCCCGCGCACGCAGTGGATGGACTATCTGGTGTGGTACCGCCGGGTTCTCGGCCTGCCCGTCGAGAATGGGGTCGAGGTCCGGCGGATCCGGCCCGAGGGGGCGCTGCTGCGGCTGGAGACGGACGGCGCGGAGGCAACCGTCCTCGCCCGCAAGGTCGTGCTCGCCACCGGGCGCGGCGGGCTGGGCGGGGCGGTGGTGCCGGCCTTCCTGGACGGCGCGCCGCGCCGCCTGTGGGCCCATTCCTCCGACCCCATCGACTTCGCCGCGCTGGCCGGCAAGCGGGTGGCGGTGGTGGGCGTCGGGGCGTCGGCCATGGACAACGCCGCCATGGCCCTCGACCACGGCGCCGCCGAGGTGCGCGTGCTCGTCCGGCGGCCCGACATCCCCCGCATCAACCGCCTGCGGGCCCTGGAGTCCCCCGGCTTCGTCCATGGCTATCCGGGGCTGGACGACGCCTGGCGCTGGCGGATCATGGAGCTGTGGTTCCACGGCCAGTCGCCGGCGCCGCGCGACTCGCTGCTGCGCGTCGGCCGCCATCCCAAGGCCGCCTTCCATCTGGACTGCGCGGTCGAAGAGGTGCGGGAGGCGGAGGGGCGGCTGTCCATCCGCACCGCGCGCGGGCCGGCGCTGGCGGCGGACTTCCTCATCCTGGGCACCGGCTTCGGGGTCGATCCGCGGGCGGTGCCGGAGATCGCCGCCTTCGCCGGCGAGATCGCCACCTGGGAGGACCGCTACCGCCCGCCCCCCGCGCTCGCCAACGCCGACCTGGCGCGCTTCCCCTACCTCGGCCGGGCCTTCGAGTTCGTCGAGAGGCATCCCGGCCGCGCCCCCTGGCTCGCCAACCTCCACGCCTTCAACTACGGCGCCATGGTCAGCCTGGGCCGGGTCAGCGGCGACATCCCCGCGGTCAGCGAGGGGGCGGCCTGGCTGGCCGAGGGCATCGCCGCCGCGCTGTTCCGGGCGGACATCGACCGGCACTGGCGGACCTTCGCCGCCTACGACACGCCCGAGCTGCTCGGCGACGAGTGGCGCGCCTCCCCGCTGCCCTGAACGGACCGGGGATGACCGACGACATCCGTCCGCCGGCGGTCCGGCGGTCGCCCGGCCGCTCCCGGCCGGCCCTGCGCTGGGCGGTCCTGGCCGGGCTGTCCGCCGCGCTGGCCGCGGCGCTGGAGGCGGTGCGGCTGCCCGCCGCCGTCCTGCTCGGCCCGATGCTGGCGGCGATGGCCATGGCCGCCGCGGAAGCCGGCGTCCGGCTGCCCGCCGCCCCCTTCATCGCCGCCCAGGGGCTGATCGGCTGCCTGATCGCGCGCAGCATCCCCCTGGCGGTCCTCGACGAGGTGGCGCGGGACTGGCCGGCCCATCTGACCGGGGTCGGGCTGGTGATCGGGACCTCGGGGCTGCTCGGCTGGCTGCTGGCGCGCTGGCGCGTCCTGCCGGGCGCCAGCGCGGTCTGGGGCGCCATGCCCGGAGGGGCGGCGGCGATGACGCTGCTGGCCGAGGCCCACGGCGAGGACGTGCGGCTGGTCGCCGTCATGCAGCACCTTCGCCTGGTCTGCGTGGCCGCCGCCGCCTCGCTGGTCACCGGCGCCTGGGCCGCCGCCGCGGGCTCCGGCGGCGCGGAGCCGGCCTGGTTCCCGGCGGTCGCCTGGTTTTCGGCGGTGGCCTGGGGACCGCTGGCGCAGACGCTGGCGCTGGCCGGGATCGGCGCGGTCGCGGGGCAGCGGCTGGGCCTGCCGGCCGGCGCCATGCTGCTGCCGCTGGCCGCCGGCATCGCCCTCCAGGGCGCGGGCTGGATGCGGATCGAGCTGCCGCCCTGGCTGCTGGCGCTGGCCTATGCGGTGGTCGGCTGGAACGTCGGCCTGCGCTTCACCGGGCCGATCCTGCGCCACACCGCCCGCGCGCTGCCGCGGGTGGCCGTCTCCATCCTGCTGCTGATGGCGGTGTGCGGCCTGTGCGCGGCGGTCCTCGTCGTCGCCCTGGGGATCGACCCGCTGACGGCCTATCTCGCCACCAGCCCGGGCGGCGCCGATTCCATGGCGATCGTCGCGGCCTCCAGCGCGGCCGACGTGCCCTTCGTCATGACCATGCAGACCACGCGCTTCGTCCTGGTGCTCGTCCTCGGCCCGCTGCTTGCCCGCTTCCTCGCCCGCCGCCTCGGCGCGACGTGACCGCCTGGGCGGCGGCGGCTTCGGACGACGAGGCGTCCGAAAAAAGTCTTGCGGGCCTCCCGGCTTTTGAGTAGGTTGCGCGCCTCGACGGGACGCGGCCACCGCTCACGTCGGGATGCGCCCGTAGCTCAGCTGGATAGAGCATCAGACTACGAATCTGAGGGTCAGGAGTTCGAATCTCTTCGGGCGCGCCATCCCCACCTTATGCGTTGCGAACACCGACAGCCCGGCCTCGTGTCGGGCTTTGTCGTTTCCGGCCCCCGCCGCTCAGCGCCGGCGGCTCTTGCGCTTCGGCGCCTTCTTCTTCGCCGTCCCCGTGGCGGCGCCCAGCGCCTTGGCCAGGGCCGTCCGGTTGCGCCCGGCCGCGGCGCCGAGCAGGCCGGCCCAGACGCCGGTGGCATGGCCGGCCGCGCGGTTCGCCCCGGAAAGCCAGGCGGAAAGCCAGATGCTGCGTGGGCTGCCCTTCATCCCTTCCTCCATTTCGTCCCAATCGATGTCGTCTCGTCGATGCGGGTCGCCATGACCCGCATTCTGGCCGGCGCGCCGTTGCAGCGCTGCGATCCGATCGTGGTCACACGCCCCTTCACACCCCGTTAACCATGCCCGCCTAGGTTCGCGGCCTTTGCTGCATTGCGGCAAATCCGGAAACCAAAGGCGGCCAATCATGGTCTTCCTGCTCGATCATCTGCCGGCCCTGTCCCTCGTCACGGTGACGGGGCTGGCCGGCCTCCTGCTGGGCACCCTGTCCACGCTGCTGTCGGAGCGGCGCGCCATCCTGGCCGCGCAGGCCGGGGCGGGCGCCCTGTTCGTGATCCATTTCTTCGGGCTGGGCGCCCACACCGGCACGCTGATGTGCGCCCTGGGGCTGGCCCAGCTCGCCGCCGCCTACCCCGAGCGGCGCCGGCCCTGGCTGAGGCTGGTCTTCACCCTGACCGTTCCGGCCGCACTGGCGGTGGCCGCGCTGACCTGGCAAGGGGCGATGTCGGCCCTGTCGGCGGCGGGCTTCGTGCTGTCCACCGTCGGCCGCTGGCAGGAGTCGGTGGGCGTCATGCGGCTGTTCTTCCTGGCCGCGACGGTGATCGGCGCCGGGCACAACCTCCTGGCGGGCTCGGCTTTCGGCCTCGGCTCCGACGCGCTGGCCCTGTCGGGCCATCTGTGGAGCCTGTGGCGCGGCCGCCCGGGCGGGCGGCTCGCGCTGACCGGCCCCTGAGGGGGCGGGGGAGCGTTGCGGCCTCCCCCGCGCCGCCGTCGCTCAGCCGTCGCTCAGCGTTTGGCGTCGGCGGTGCCCATGGCCTCCTTGCGCTCCAGATAGGTCCGGGTGAGCTGCGGGAGCTGCTGCTCCAGCCAGCCCGCCATCTCCAGCTCCTCGTCCAGGCTGGTCTGGAGCATCCGGGCGATCTCGCCTTCGCCGCAACGCTCCGCCGCGGCGATCAGGGCGCGGTAGTTGGCGATCTCGAAATGCTCGAACGAGTAGTTGAAGACGGCCGCCTTGACGATCTCGTCGCTGGCGACGGCGCCCGACAGCGATTGGGCGTTTCCGATCAGCATGGCGACGCCGGTCTTGATGGCCGAGGTGTCGGTGCCCAGCCGTTTCAGGCACTGTTGCAGCCGGTCGGCCTGCCGGTTGGACACCTGGATGTGCTCCTGCACCTTGGCGAGCACGTCCGGATAGTTCTGAATGCGCTCGGCCTGCCGTTCCAGCATCTCGATCGCCTGGCTTTCCATGGCGTAGGCGTCGCGCAGCCAGTCGGTCAGAGTCTCTTTGCTGTTGGCCACGTTCGATCTCCCTCGTTTCCGTCACGAAACGCCTGTGCGGCGCTCGACCCGAACAACAGCGGCGGTCCGGATCCGTCACCACGGCAGCCGGGCCGGGCGGCAAGGAACCTTTGGCGCGGCCGGAGGTTGACCGCTCGAAAGGGCAGAACGCCAGGGAGAACCGCCATGTTGGGAAAGGACGAGATCGTTGACCGTCTCAACGATCTCATTCGCATCGTCGAGGACAGCCACGAGGGCTACCGCCAGGCCGCGGAAACGGCCGGGGAGGAGGATCTCAAGGCTCTGTTCAACGATCTGGCCGCCCAGCGCGGCGCCATCGTGCGCGAGCTGCAACGGCTGGTGGCCGAACAGGGCGGCGCCCCCGACATGGGCGGCACGGTGCTGGGCGGTGCCCACCGTTTCTTTCTCGAACTGAAATCCTCGGTGCTCGGCCACGACCGCGCCGCCATCCTGGCCGAGGTGCAGCGGGGCGAATCGGAATGCGTGCGCCGCTACGAGGAAGCTCTGGGCAAGGAGCTGCCGCTGCCCATCACCGCGGTGGTGGCGCAGCATCTGGACCGCATCCGGGTCGACCGCGACCGCCTGACGATGCTGCGTGGGGCCGCGGCCTGAGCGCGGCCGCCGTCCGGCGCCGCGCCCCCATCCGGCCCCGGCATGCCAGTGTTGCGTTGCGGCATGGCCCTTGAGCGGCGGCCTGGCATGGAGTAAGTGCTGAACCCAGCCGATAACCCATTTCGAGGACGTAACCATGACCGCTGACGATATCGTCGCCGCGGGCGCTTTTGCCCTTTACCGCGCCGAGAACCCCCACCGCGTCGTCGAGTTCGCCAAAGGTGGCGACGCCGAGGCGGCAATCGCCGCCGATTTCGAGACCTACAAGGGCCGCTATGTCCGCAAGTTCGAGGATCTCCGCGCCAGCCTGGCCAGCCTGGGCCTGACCGTCACCCGCGCGGCCTGATCGGCCGGCGGCGTTCCGCGGCCGGACGCTGAAGCGAAGGCGCTTGATGGCTTCCATCAAGCGCCTTCGGCGTCAGTGGGCGCCGCGCCGCCCGGCCAGGGCCGCCAGCACCGCGCGCTTCCCGTCCGCATCCAGGGACCGCCAAGCCCGGATCTCGTCCAGCGTGCGCAGGCAGCCCAGGCAGTGCGAGCGGTCGGGCGTCAGCTTGCACAGGCTGACGCAGGGGGATGGGACGTCGTCGTCGAGGGGCATGGCCGGACCCGGACAGGAAGAACGGGACGGCCGAAGCCGTCCCGTTCTTTAGCACCCCGGTGCGCGGGCCATCAACCCGGCGGATCCCGTCAATCCGAGATGTTGGGCGGATCGGGATCCTCGTCCCAGCCCTCCTTCGGGGCCGGGTAGCGCTCCAGCCACTGGCGCACCAGGGTGACATGGCCGGCCTCCTCGTCGGCGAACTCGCGGGCCAGCCGGGCGACCTCCGGGTCCTTCGTCTCGGCGGCCACCGAGGCGTAGTATTTGTTGCCCTGGTTCTCGCTGAGCAGCGCCATCTTCAGCGCGTGGTGCGGCTTCATCAGGTAGTGGGCGTTCTCGAAGCTCGCCGCCTCCGGCGACTCCTTGGTGGCGTCCCACTGGAACTCCCAGGGGGCGACCTTGGGCAGCGGCCCGTGCTCGGCGGCGATCCGCCGGACCTCCTCGGCGTGCTGGCGCGAATAGCCGGCGAGGCTGCGGAACAGGCTGGCGACCTCCACGTTGTTGTGGGCCTCCATGCTGTCGGCCAGCTCCTCGTAGCGGTCGGCGGCCTCGATCTCCAGCTCCAGCGCGTGGGCCAGGAACAGGCCAACGTTGGCAGCGCCGTTCAGAACCTTCGTGCTCATACCGCGAAGCCCTTCTCGATCTGGGCGACGCTGTGGGTGGCAGCCGACGCCGGGGTGAACGGCCGGCGGTTGCCGGCGAGGAAGATGCCGAGACCGAAGCCGTCGTCCTCCAGCACGGCGCGCATCGCCTCGCTGGGGTCGTCGGTCGGCTGGCGGCCGTAGGGGTGGACCGTGCTTTTCCAGGCGCGCTGCTCGGGGCGGAAGGTGACGCAGGGGCTCAGGACGTGGATGACCGAGAAGCCGGGATGCTTCACGCCCTCCACGATCAGGCGGGCCACCTCGTTGGGGTCACCGGAAAAGCCGCGGGCCACGAAGTTGGCGCCGCAGGCCAGCGCCAGGGCCACCGGCTGGATCGGGTTCACGCCCGGCCCCTCCGGGGTCAGCTTGCTCTCGCACCAGTCGGCCTCGGTGGTCGGCGAGGCCTGGCCCTTGGTCATGCCGTAGACCTGGTTGTCCATGACGATGTAGGTCATGTCCACGTTGCGCCGGCAGGCGTGCAGGAAGTGGTTGCCGCCGATGGAGAAGCCGTCGCCGTCGCCGCCGAACACCAGGACCGTCAGGTCCGGGCGGGCCAGCTTCAGCCCGGAGGCCACGGCCAGGGCGCGGCCGTGCACGGCGTGGAAGCCGTAGACGCTGGTGTAGGCGGGAATGCGCGACGAGCAGCCGATGCCGGACACCACGGCGGTGTTGTGGCGCTCCAGCCCCATGTTGGCCATGGCGCGGGTGATGCCGGCCAGCACGGAGTAGTCGCCGCAGCCGGGGCACCAGATGGGCTTGACGTCGGACTTGTAGTCGTGGGGGGTGGGGGTCGGCGCGGTCTCGGTCAGATGCGTGTCCATGGCAGTCGGGCTCCGGCCGGTCAGATCAGGGAGAGCAGGGTTTCGTGCACCTCGCGGGCACGGATCGGCAGCGGGCCGGGGCGGCTGAACACCGTCACCGCGCCCGGCAGGTCGTAATGCGCGCGCAGGAACTTGTGGAACTGGGCGCCGTGGGTCTGCTCGACGACCAGGACCCGGGTGACGCCTTCCAGCGCCGCCGCCAGCTTCGCCGGCTGCACCGGGGTGATCAGGCGGATGGCGACCAGCCGCGCCTTGACGCCCGCCGCCGCCAGGCGCTGCACCGCCTCGCGCGCCGGCCCGGTGGCGGAGCCCCAGGTGATCACGGCCAGCTCGCCCTCGCCCTCGATCTCGGCCCAATGGTTGCCGAAGTCGAATCCCGCCAGCTTGCGCAGGCGCTTGTCGAGCTGCTTCTGGTGGTCCGACGACTGGGAGGAGGGCAGGGCGTTCTCCGCATGCTCCAGCCCGTCGGCGGTGTGCTCGCCGCCCGGCATGCCGGGGATGGCGGCCGGGGAGATGCCCGAGGCGGTGTCGGCGTAGCGCTTGTAGCGCTCCGCGCCGTCCAGACCGGTGGCCAGCAGGCGCCGGGCCGTGAAGGGCGCCTCGGCCGGCTGGTCGACGATGGCCCGCGACTGGCCCATGGACTGGTCGGACAGCACGATGGCCGGGGTTTGCAGCGCCTCGGCCAGATGCACCGCCCACTGGGTGGTGAACAGGCAGTCGGCGATCGAGGTCGGGCCGAGCACCAGATGCGGGGCGTCGCCGTGCAGGCCGTAGACCGCGATGTTCAGGTCCGACTGCTCGGACTTGGTGGGGATGCCGGTGCTCGGCCCGCCGCGCATCACGTCGACGATGACCACCGGGGTCTCCGAGGCGACGCCCAGCCCGATCGCCTCGGTCATCAGCGACAGGCCGGGGCCGGCGGTGGCGGTGATGGAGGGCACGCCGCCGAAGGAGGCGCCCAGGCACATGGTGATGGAGGCCAGCTCGTCCTCGGCCTGGACCAGCGTGCCGCCGGTCCGCGCCAGGTTGGGGGCCAGCCACTCCAGGATCTCGGTGGCCGGGGTGATCGGATAGGCGGCGCAGAACTTGACCCCGCCCTTCAGCGCGCCCAGGCCGGCCGCCTCGTTGCCGGAGATGTTCCAGCGCACGCGGGCGCCCTCCGCCGCGTCGCTGGCCGGGGCCGCCAGCTCCAGCCCCAGGCCCCAGCCGGCCGCCTCCTTGGCGCCGGCGTCGATGCCGGCGGCGGACGCCTGGATGGCGGCGTCGCCCTTCTTGCCCAGCGCCTTGGCGATGACGGCGTCGATTCCGGCGCGCGGCAGGCCGATCAGGGCGGCCACCGCGCCCAGCCCGACCATGTTGACCCGCCCGCCGGGGATGCGGGCGGCCATCTCCTTGACCGGCAGCTCGATCTGGCGGGCGCCGCTGGCCGCCAGCACCGCCGGGACCGCGCCCTGGCTGGGGTCGGTGAGGATGACGCTGCGCTCCGACAGGGGGAGCTCGGCGGCGAAACGCTCCACGTTCTGCCAGTCGAAGGCGACGATCAGGTCGAACCGGTCTCCGGGGCCGTGCACCGGCCGGGGCGACAGGCGGACGATGGCCGCCGCCTCGCCGCCGCGGATCTGCGGCCCGGTGGAACGCGACATCAAACCGTACCATCCGACGTTGGCGGCGGCGTCGAGCAGCATCTGCCCAGCCGTCATGGCGCCGGCGCCGCCGCTGCCCACCAAGGCAATCGTGACGGAATCCACTGTCATATGGTCAATCCCTCTAGCGTCCGATTGTTGCACCGCCCGACGGTCCTACGGGTTATGCGGCTTTGGCGGACAAGGGAATGATCTGGCGCAAGCGGCCCTTCCGAGGCCGCGATCGGCCGCGGCCTGCGGATGATCGGCGCCGCCAATGGTCGGGGCGGCGAAACAGGGGGATGGATCGATCGTTCTTATTCCGGAATGTTTCCATCCTGGCCGGCGTAGCGTTCCTCCTTCCAGGGGTCGGCGTCGTTGTGGTAGCCGCGGACCTCCCAGTAGCCGCGGCGGTCCTCGGCGACCAGTTCGAGTCGCTTCAGCCATTTGGCGCTTTTCCAGAAATACAGCCGGGGCACGACGACCCGCACCGGGCCGCCGTGGTCGCGGCTGATCGGCTCGCCCTCCCAGCGGGCGGCGAGCAGAGCGTCGTCGTCGGCGAAGGCGTCCAGCGGCAGGTTGGTGGTGTAGCCGTCGGAGGAGTGGCAGACGACGAAGCGCGCCTCCGGCTTCGGCCCGACGAGGGCGAGCAGACGGCGGGTGCGCACCCCTTCCCAGCGGTTGTCGTACCGTGACCAGCTGGTGACGCAGTGGATGTCGGAGACCACCCGCTCCTGCGGCTGCGCCAGGAAATCCGCCCAGCGCCAGACCAGCGGCCGCTCGACCAGCCCGTCCACGGCCAGCGTCCAGGTCTCCGTGGTCACCCGCGGCACGACGCCGAGGTCGAGCACCGGCCAGTCGGTCACCAGGCGCTGGCCGGGGGGCAGCCGGTCGCGCGCCGGGTCGCCCGCGGCGCCGGTCAGCCCCCGCCCCTCGCGCGCCCAGCTCTCCTTGGCGGCGACGAGCTTGTCCCGGATCCGTCCGTCCGTTTCGATGGGGGCCTGCTGCGGCCCGCCGGCATCGGTCTCCTCGGTCATCGCCCTGCCGTTCCCCTCCCGGTCCGTCCATGCCGGAAGGCTGTCGGCCCGCGCCCGGAATTTCAAGGGGGCGGCGCGGGGCGGCGCATTCCGGTCACGAAAATGGTCACAAAATGCCTTGGGTTGGCAAGCGGGGAGGGTCTGACTAACTTTTCCCTGTCCACGACGGCCCAAACGAATGGATAGGACCGGGATGCCTTCTGCACGCACGCGGTGGACCGGCGGTTTCGCCGCCGTCCTTCTGCTCCTCGCCATCGCCTTTGCCCTCGCCATCGCCACGCCGGCGCCGGCCGCCGCCCAGGCGCCCGGCGTGCCGGCCGTTCCGGCCGCCGCCGCACCCGAGGCCGCGGCGGCGGCGGGGGAGTCGACGGTGACGCAGCTGGAGGCCATGGTCGCCACGCTGGAGGACGAGACGGCCCGCGCCCGGCTGGTCGAGCAGCTGAAGACGCTGGTCGCCGCCCAGAAGAGCCTGGAGCAGGCCAAGGCGCAGGAGGCGCCGGTCGACGCCCTGCCCGAGACCATCGGCGCGCGGGCGCTCGCCTTTCTCGCCGCCCGCATGGACGTGATCAGCCAGCAGTTCGTCCAGGTCACGAACATCTTCAAGGAGCTGCCGGGCGCTTTGGAATGGGCGGGACGCCAGTCGGAGGATCCGGCGGCGCGCGAACGCTGGGTCCAGATCGCCATCCAGCTCAGCATGATCCTCGTCGCCGGGGCGGTCGTGGAGCGCTTTGTCGGCTGGCTTCTGGCCCGGCCGCGCCGTGCGCTGGCCGGGCGGCGGGTGGCCGCGCCTCTGGTCCGGGTGCCGCTCCTGCTCGGCCGCGCGCTGCTGGAGCTGGCGCCGATCGCCGCCTTCATCGTGGTCGGCTACGGCATCCTGTCGGTCAGCGCGCCCGGGCCGCGGGTTCGGCTGGTGGCGCTGGCGGTGATCAACGCGACGGTGATCTTCCAGCTGATGATGGTGGTCCTGCGCGTCCTGGTGGCGCCGGACGCGCCGAACCTGCGCCTGCTCCGCATGGGCGACGCCAGCGCCGCACGGCTCTACCTGTGGATCCGCCGCCTCGCCGCGGTCGGGGTCTACGGCTATTTCCTGGCCGAGGCCGCCTATGTGCTGGGCCTGCCGCTGGGCGCCTATGGGGCGCTGCTCAAGCTGCTCGGCCTTTTCATCGCCGGGATGCTGATCACGCTGATCCTGCGCAACCGCGACACCGTGGCCGACTGGATGCGCGGCAACCCGCTGTCCGGCGACGGCGACCCCGCGGCGACCAACGCCCACGAGGCGGAGGGGCAGGGGGCCGCCCTGCGCAGCGCCCGGCGGCGCTTCGCCGACGTCTGGCACGTGCTGGCCATCGTCTATGTGGTGGGGGCCTTCGGCGTGTGGGTGCTGAACGTCTACGGCGGTTTCGAGTATCTGGCGCGGGCCACCGCGGTCACCGTCCTGGTGGTGCTGGGGGCGCGGCTGCTGGTCAACGGCATCAACCGGGCGCTGCGGCGCGGCCTGCGCAAGGGGGCGGCGGTGCCGGGCTCGCTGCCGCAGCTCCAGGAGCGCGTCGGCCTCTACCTGCCGCTCCTGCATCGGGTGGTGAAGACGGTGATCTGGATCGCCGCCTTGCTGATGATCCTCTACGGCTGGGGAATCGACACGCTGGCCTGGACCGAATCGCCGGTCGGCCGGCGGATCGTCGGAAGCGCTCTGTCCATCTCGCTGCTCCTGGTCGGCGCCGTGGTGGCCTGGGAGGTGGTCAGCGCCATGATCGAGCGCTTCCTCGCCTCCACCGACCGCAACGGCGCGCGGATCGAGCGCAGCGCCCGTGTCCGCACGCTGCTGCCGCTCCTGCGCAACGCCTTCCTGGTGGTGCTGGTGACCATGGTGTCGCTGATCACCCTGTCGGAACTGGGGGTCAACATCGCGCCGCTGCTGGCCGGCGCCGGCGTGGTCGGCCTGGCCATCGGCTTCGGCTCCCAGACGCTGGTCAAGGACATCATCACCGGCCTGTTCATCCTGTTCGAGGACAGCATCTCCATCGGCGACGTGGTGGACGTCGGCGGCGGCCATGTCGGCGTGGTGGAGGCGATCTCCATCCGCTCCATCCGCCTGCGCGACGGCTCCGGCGCCATCCATTCCGTGCCGTTCAACTCGGTCACCACGGTGACCAACATGTCGAAGGACTTCTCCTACGCCCAGTTCGACATCATCGTGTCCTACCGCGAGGATCCCGACCGGGTGATCGAGGCGGTGACGGCGCTCGGCGCCGAGATCCAGGCCGACCCGCAGTTCGCCCCGGACATCCTGGCGCCGCTGGAGGTCATGGGCCTGGACCGCTTCCAGCAGGACTCCAGCCAGATGATCAAGGCGCGCTTCAAGACCCGTCCGACCCGGCAGTGGGGGGTTTCGCGCGAGTTCAACCGGCGCATGAAGAAGCGTTTCGACGAGCTGGGGGTCGAGGTGCCCATGGGCTCCATGCGGCTGATTGTCGGCAACCGGAATCCCGACCGCGGCCTGGCCGAGGCCCTGAGCCAGGGGTCCTGAGCTGGGGGTCCTGAGCCGGGGCGCCTGAACCAGGGCGCCCGGGTGACGTTCCGGGCGGGCGGGTGTTTCCCGGTGTGGGACCACCACCGGAGGCGCCGCCGCATGCAGAGCCGTTTCTTCTTCCGCTTCGCGCGCTGGACGGAGCGCCTGGCCGGGCGGCCCGGCACCTTCGTGCTGGCGCTCGGGGCCGTGGCGGCATGGGCGGTGAGCGGCCCGATGTTCGGTTTCTCCGACACCTGGCAACTCGTCATCAACACCGGAACGACCATCGTCACCTTCCTGATGGTGCTCCTGATCCAGAACGCCCAGAACCGTGACACCCAGGCGCTGCACCTCAAGCTGGACGAGTTGATCCGGGCCACCAAGGCGGCGCGCAACGACCTGATCAACCTGGAGGAACGGTCCGATCAGGAGCTGAAGGCGGTGAAGAGCGGGTTCGAGCGGATCGCCGCCAGCACCGCCGACCGGCTGGAGGCGCGGTTGGAGGAGAGGGTCGAACGCGAGGTGGAGGAGGAGCTGGACGAGCGCGGCCTGTCCGGCAAGGCCGGGACCTGACGGGAAGGTCCCGATCCCCGGCGCTTTTTCATTCCCGGCGCTTTTTCGTTCCCGGCGGGCCGGCGCGGCCGGTGGACGACGGGTGGGATGCCGTCCGCGTCACGCGGCCGGCCCCGCGTCGGCGTCGCGGGCCAGGACGGCGAGGAAGGCGTCGACCACGCGCGGGTCGAAATGCCGGCCCGCTTCGGCGCGGATCAGGTCGAGGACGGTGCCCGGCGCCCACGCCTCCTTGTAGGGGCGGCGGTGCAGCAGCGCGTCGTAGACGTCGGCCACGGCGACGATGCGGCCGGACAGCGGAATGGCGTCGCCGGCCAGGCCGTTCGGATAGCCCGTCCCGTCGAACTTCTCGTGGTGGCTCTCGGCGATCTCGGCGCCCAGCGTCAGGTAGCTGCGCCCTCGGACCGCCCCGGCGGCCTCGCGCAGGATGCTTCCTCCCATGGCCGCGTGCTGGCGCATCTGGCTCATCTCGTCGGGATCCAGCTTGCCGGGCTTGCGCAGGATGCGGTCGGGGATGCCGACCTTGCCCACGTCGTGCAGCATGCTGGCCATCCCGATCAGCTCGCAGAACTGGTCGTCCGCCACCTCCGGGAAGGCGCCGCGGGCCTGAAGCTCGCGGGCGATGGCGGTGGCCCAGCGGCCGATGCGCCTGACGTGGTCGCCGGTGACCTCGTCCTTGTACTCGGCCAGCTTGCCCAGCGCGTGGACGGTCGCCGCCTGGGCCAGGCGCAGCTGCTCGTACAGGGCGACGTTGTCGAAGCCGACCGCGACCTTGTCGCAGAAAATCTCGACCAGCTGGCGGTCGAGGGCCGACAGCGGGCCATGGCCGCCCACATAGATGACGCTGGCCGCGTGGTCGCGCGACCGGAAGGCCAGCACGCTGTGCCCGTCGCGGTAGACGCTGCGGCGTTCGCGCAGCGCGGTCCGGACGTCGGCGCAGGCCGCCTCGGGAACGACCGCCCGCACCGGCCGGCCCACCGCCCCCTCGAACGGGCCGGTGGCGGCCAGCACCTCGGCCTCCCCATGCGCGTCCGGCGGTGGCGGGGTGCCGTTCCGGGGATCGCCGGCCCCGCGCAGGCTGCACAGGAAGCTGCCCCCCGCGTGCGACAGCAGCGCCCCCATCTGGAGCACCACGCTCTCCACGAAGCGGTGCAGGGAGCGCTGCTCGAACAGGGCGCCGGCGGCGTCCACGATCCTTTCCAGCCCCTGGCGGTTGCGCTCGATGGCGGCGATGTGCTGGTAGGAGCGCAGCGCGGCGACCGTGGCGGTGAACAGCTTCTGCGCGGTCAGCTCGCTCTTGGCCTTGTAGTCGTTGATGTCGTAGCCGACGATGACCTGGCGTTCCGGCGCCTGGCCGGGCTGGCCGGTGCGCAGGATGATGCGCACCTGGCGGTTGCCCAGCTCCTCGCGGATGAAGCGGACGAGCCGCAGGCCGGCGTCGTCGGTCTCCATCACGACGTCCAGCAGGACCGCGGCGATGTCGGCGTGCGCCTCCAGGATGGCGCGCGCCGCCTCTCCCGAATGGGCGGACAGGAACAGCAGCGGCCGTTCCTCGAAAAGGACGTCGCCCAGAACCACGCGGGTGATCGCGTGCACCTCGGGATCGTCGTCGACGACCAGGATCTTCCAGGGCGGGCCGGCGGACGGGGGCGTCACGGCATCCTCGTCGGCAAACAGCAGGTCGTCACTGTCGTTCCGGATTCCCGCCATCGGTGCTTCTTCCGCCACCTTCGTCCAGCACGCTCGGGCGCGCATCAAGACAGGAGTGTCCGCTTGTATATCCTCCCGTGTCAACGACTGTGAGATGTGCGGCAGCCGGCGGCCCGCGCGGTGCGCCGGCAGTGGGGGGTGAGGCTTCCGGGGTACCGCCAAAACCCATCGCATCGGGCGGGTGAGGGGGTTGCGGGCCGCGCCCGCCGGCAGGAGCATCGCGCCGGCACCACCCGACCGCGGCGCGGAGCCATCAGCATGGGGGAGAGCATGATACCGGACGCCTGGGACATCGAACTGCGCGAAGGGGCCCTGACCCTGGCCCGTCACATGATCGAGTGCGGCTGCGTCCGGTACGACCCGGCGCATCTCTGCCGCCACGGCTCGGGGCTGGTCAGCCCGGTGCATGTGGAAGGGCGCCGTCTGCTCTCCTACCCGGCGGTGCGCGACGAGGTCGTGAACCTCGCCGTGCGCATGGTCGAGCAGGAGGTCGGGGCCCGCGAGCTGGACGCCATCGCCGCCGGCGAGGGGGCCGGCGTGGCCTGGGCGGCGCTGATCGCCGACCGGCTCGGGCTGCCTTTCATCTTCGTCCGCAAGGAACCGCCGGAAGGGCAGGAGTACAAGCACCGGATCGAAGGCCGGCTGGAGCCCGGCTGGCGGGTCCTCCTGGTCGAGCAGCTCGCCACCGACGGCCACCGCAAGGTCCGCTTCGCGGCCCCGCTGAAGGAAGCGGGCTGCGACGTGCGCGACCTGTTCGTGCTGTTCCAGTACGGGATCTTCGACGAGATCCACGAGCATCTGGCCCCGCTCGGCATCACCATGCACGCGCTGGCCACCTGGTGGGACGTGCTGGAGGTGGCCAACCGCGGCCACTACCTGGACGGCGAGGCCCAGGGCGAGATCCACGCCTTCCTCCACGACCCCCGGCGCTGGACCGACGCGCACCAGGGAAAGGGCCGGTCCAGGGTGGCGTGACCCGGCGGCGCCCGCCGGATGCCCGGCGCGCGGCGGATCACTCGCCGGCGACCCCCACCCATTGGCCGGCACGGGCGGGCGCGCGGACCCGGGCGGCCAGGACGGCGGCGGCGTAGGGCAGGGCGAGCAGGGCCTGGAGGGCGGCCCAGGCCAGGGCCTCGCGGTTGGGCTGCGTCCAGTCCACCTCGTGCAGGGCCTCGCGGATGGGAAGCTGGCCGTGGATCAGCGACTCCATGGGCACCGCGCCTTCCGCCAGCACGGTCAGCGCGGCGCCCAGCAGCAGGGCGCCGGCCAGCGCCGCCTCCACCGGCAGGCGGCGGACGGCGGCTCCCAGCGTGCGCGCCGGGAGGCCGGCCACCGGCACGGCCGGGCGGAACAGGGC
>JAEZHQ010000260.1 GCA_023416455.1 Pseudomonadota bacterium
CTGGCCCGCGGGATGCTGGTGCCCATTCTGGAAGCCTTCTGCCCGCCCTTTCCCGGCTTCTATCTTTATTACCCGAGCCGGCGGACGGTGCCGCCCCGGCTGCGTGTCCTCATCGACCATCTCCGCGCGAACATGCCCAAGGAGGCGGCCGCTCGCGGGCCTTCGGACGCGCCGGCGTGCACGGGGCCGGCCGCCGGACCCTCGGCTGCGGGGCCTTGGGTTGAGTGATGCATGGCTGTCTCAGCTCCGGTGAGGCCGGGGTCGGGCGCCCTTTCCAGGGGTTGTCCCCGCAAACCGGCGCTCAGCGCTCGGTCCGCATGCGGTGGGCGTCCCTGGCGGCGCGCGCCGCCTCCTGCCCGGCGTCGCCGCGCCCGATGCTGAACAGGGTTTCCGCCTCCAGGGACAGCGGCGGCGGGGATTTCGTCCGGTGCCGGCTGGCCGCGCGGGCGGCGCGGGCCGCTTCCCGTCCGGGGTCGCGGCGGTCCAGCTCCTCGTCCGGCGCGGAACGCTCGATGATGATGAAGGAGTCGCCGGTCAGCGGATCATGGACGAGGACGTCGCGCGGCCGGTTGGCGCGGTGGGGGGCGCGGTTGCCGGATTCCAGGATGATGATCTCGCCGGCCCAGGCGGTTGCGGCGGCCGATAGGGCGGCGAGGGTGCCGGCAAGGCGGTACAGCAGGAGCAGAGTGCGCATGGTCACCTCCGGGCGCGAGGATGCGCGTGGTTCCGGACGGAATCTGTGAGGCGGGCCACAGCCGGGGCCGGAAAGGCGGGCGGTGGGGATCGGAACCGGCCGCCGCGGCCCCTTCAGGCCAGCACCCGCAACGCCGGGTCGGGTCGGGCGAGTAGCTCCGCCCGGAAGGATTCGACCAGGGCGTCGTCGCGCTGCGCCCGCGGCACCGCCACCGGAACCTCCGCGACCACCCGGGTCGGGCCGGGGGCCAGGACCAGGATGCGGTCGGCGAGCTGGATCGCCTCGCGCAGGTTGTGGGTGACGAACAGGACGGTCGCCGGCCGGCGCTCCAGCGTCGCCGCCAGCAGGGCGCGCAGGCGCCGGGCGGTCAGCTCGTCGAGCGACACGAAGGGCTCGTCCATCAAAAGGAGGTCCGGCTGCACCACGAAGGCGCGGGCCAGGGCCACCCGCCGCGCCATGCCCCCCGACAGGCGGGTGGGGTACTGGTCGGCCACCGCGGTCAGCTCCATGGCCGCCAGCCATTCGTCCACGGCGCCGCCGGCGCGGGCCGGCCGGGGCAGCACCAGGGCAACGTTCTGGCGCACGGTGCGCCAGGGCAGCAGGCGCGGATTCTGGAAGACATAGCCCAGCACCGGCGGCGGCCCGGCGAAGGCCACCCGGCCTTCGAAGGCGGCGTCGAGGCCGGCGGCGATGTTCAGCGCCGTCGTCTTGCCGCAGCCGGACGGGCCGACCAGCGCCACGAACTCGGCGGGCGCCGCCTCCAGCGTCAGGCCGCGGATGGCGTCCCGGCCCTCGAAGCGCTTGCGGCGGATCTCAAGCGTCAGCAGCGCGCACCGGCCGCCAGCGGGTGAGCCGGCCTTCGACGGGTTGGAGGACGCACAGTTCGAGGAGCTGGACGACGGCCACGAAGGCGACGGTGTATGCAAGGATGCCGGCGACATCGAACATCTGGAAGTGCAGGTGAATCTGGAATCCCACCCCGTCGGAGCGGCCCAGCAGCTCGACCACCAGCACGATCTTCCAGATCAGGGCCAGGCCGGACCGCGCCGCGGCGGCGAAGTAGGGCGTGAGCTGGGGCAGCAGGACGTGGCGCAGCATGTCGGAGCGGGCCATGCGGAAGCTCCGGGCCATCTCGACATACTGCTCGTCGACGGCGCGCGCCCCTTCGCGCAGCACGACGACCACGTTGGGGATCTTGTTGACGGCGACGGCGCCGACGGCGGCGGCCTCGGTCAGGCCGAACCAGACGTAGGCGAGCACGATGATCACCAGCGCCGGGACGTTCAGGAACACCGTCAGCCACGGCCCGAACAGACGGTCCGCCGCGGCCGAGCGGCCGAGCAGGATGCCCAGGGCCGAGCCGACGGACATGGCGATCAGGAAGGCCGCGGCCATGCGCGCCAGCGTGACGCCCAGATGATGGAACAGCGCGCCGCGCGCCGCCTCCCGCTCCAGCACCGTCAGCACGGCCTGCGGGCCGGGCAGGGCGCGGCTCTCCGCCAGACCGGCGGCGGCGGCCCACAGCGCCACCAGCAGCAGCAGCGAGAGCAGGGGGACGAGGCGCCGCCCGGCCCGCTTCAGGGTGCCGCGCATCAGAAATGGACCGCCGGCCAGAAGGTGCCGTCGGGCAGGGAGGGGACGTCGCCCACCAGATCCCGCCCGCCGAGCTTCGCCATCAGGGCGTAGAGGGCCGCCGCGCCGGCGCGCTCCTCCCCGGTCCAGCGGCGGGGGATGCCGGCGCGGAAATGGTCGCGCAGGCTGCGCCATGTGGCCTCGTCCTCCGCCTGCATCAGCGGGCGCAGGCGCTCCCACTCGGCGTCGGAGCGCTCCAGCATCTCCTTGGCCCGGCGCGAGGCGGCGATGAACCCGTCGAGCGCCGGCCGCGCCCGTTCCGCCCAGCCCTGGCGGAAGACGTAGCCGACCGCCGGGACCGTGACCTCCAGCCCGAGCTGGCGCATCATCGCTTCCACGGTGACGAGCGGGCGCATCCCCTGGGCCTCCAGCCGGGCGGCGTAGGGCCAGAAATTGAGCACGGCGTCCAGCTCCCCGCTGGCGACCTTCTGGTTGAGCAGCGGCGGGGCGGCGTAGGTCGGCCGGGCCTCGGCCTCCAGGTCGAGGCCGAAACGGTCGCGGGCCAGCGCCTTCAGCAGAAGCCAGCTCTTGTCGATGGGGCTGCCGGCGACGCCGATGCGCCGGCCCTTCAGGTCGGCGATGCCGGCGATGGGCGAGCCCGCCGGCACCACAAGCGCGCCCACCGCCGCGGAATGGGGGATGAAGGTCAGGTCGGCACCGGCCCCGCGCTGGCGCGCGACCCACAGCCAGTCGCCGGCGATCAGGTCCGCCGCGCCGCTCTGAAGGGCGATCTGGGTCGCCTGGCTGCTCGCCAGCTCGACCACCTTCAGCTCGAAGCCGGCGGCCTCGTCGAGCCGGTGGTGGCGGATGACGTCGAGTTCCCAGCTCACCGTCCCGTACTTCAGCACCGCCACGGTGACCGCCGGGCGGTCGGCGGCAGCGGTGGCGATGGCCAGCAGCAGAAGGGCCGCCGCCGCGGCGAGGCGGGCGCACAGGCGGCGGCACAGCCGCGCGGCAATGATCGTCACAGCCATCCTCCCCTCCCGCGGCGCCCATTCCTCCGCGGATGCTCCACGATAGGCCCGGCCGCCCAAACCCCGGTATTCGACTATCGGGCAACTTGACCGTCCGGCGCCCCATCGATTTCGTGGAACGGCGAGGGGTAATGAGGGAGGAGCCGGTGCCGAGGCTGCGCCGTCGCGCCGGGCTGGCGCTCGTTCTTGTCGGGGGAGGGCTGGTGGTCGGCCTCTCCGTCTCCGCCCCGGCGGCGTCGCCCCCGGTGGCCGCCCCCGAGGGCTACCGGATGACCGACTACCGGGCGCCCACGCCGGCCGGCGTGCCCGGTGCCGTCACCGTCGACACCGCCCGGGCCCGCGCCCTCGTCGCGGCGGGGGAGGCGGTGCCCGTCAACGTGATGAAGCTCGACCGCAGCACGCTGCCCGGCGCCCCCTGGATCGTCGCCAGGACGGCCCCCCAGATCCCCGGCGGCGTGTGGCTGCCCAACGTCGGGCTGGGCGCCTTGACGCCGGAGCTGGAGGGCTATTTCCGCAGCAACCTGGAGGCGCTGACCGGCGGCGACCGCGGGCGCGGGGTGCTGTTCTATTGCCTGGCCGACTGCTGGATGTCGTGGAACGCGGCGAAGCGGGCCGGCGCGATGGGCTACACGCGGGTCTACTGGTACCGCGACGGCATCGACGGCTGGGCGGAGGCCGGCCTGCCCACCACCGAGGACGGGAAGCCCGTTCCCATGGCGCCACGGTAGGCGGAACCGGGCCGGCCCCCGGCAAACCCGGAGTGGGTCAATTTTTTCAAGGCGCTGCCGCCATTCGCCGCCCCTCCCGCCGGTTTCCCTTACCGATCCTTAATGCCTGTCCGCCGATTTTGGTTGTTCGGCGTGTCCGGAGGTTCCCGCTTCCGGACCGCTGCGGCGTGTGGGTGGCGCGGGGGGCGGTGGCATGCGGATCGGGGTGCGTATCCTGGGGGGGTTCGTGGCGGCCCTGGGGCTCGTGGTGCTGGCGGGCGGTGTCAGCATGTTCTCGATGGCCGCGGTGGACTCCATCGTCAGCCGGATCACCGGCCAGATCTTCCCGAAGATCACGGCGGTGGTTCAGGTGGAGGAGCGGGCGCTCGACGCCGGGCTGCAGGCCCAGCGCTTCCTCAACAGGCGCGACGAGGCGAGCAGGGCCGAGATGCTGACGGCGATCGAGGAGCTGTACGGCGCGCTCGACGGCTTCGTCACGATCGCCCGGCAGGTCAACGACGCGCACACCTTCGACATCGCCCAGCGTGCCCGCCGCGACGCGCAGGCCTTCGCCGACATCAGCAAGCGCAGCCTCGTGGCCATCGACGACAACGCCAAGGCCGACGCGCGGCTGCGCCAGCAGGGCATCGCCATCCTCGACCAGGCCACCGGCTTCGCCATCGCTGCCGAACACGCCGTGGACAAGGCGGTCGACCGCAGCGACATGGGCGAAATCGTCGCCGGAGCCGACATCCACAAGATCGCCACGCGAATCGAGCGGCAGGCCTTCGAGTTGCGCATCTCGGAGAAGAACCACATCATCTACGGGCTCGCCGAAAATCCCGAGGCGGTCAAGGCCAAGGGAGAGGAACTGCTGACGCTGCTGCGCGAAGCGGAGCGGCGGCGTCCGCCGGCCGAGCTTGCCGAACGTCTGGCGGCGCTGCGGTCGGTGACCGAGGACTACCTGCGCCTGGTCTCCACCTGGCTGCAGAACGAGAAGCTCCTGAAGACCGGCCTTCAGGAGCTGGACAACGCCATCCAGGCCATCACCCGCACCGTCAACGAAGCCCGGGAAACCGCCTGGGGCCGGGCCTCGGAAACCAGCGACGAGGCGGTTCGGACGCTGACCTGGTCGCAGCGTGTCACCGTCGCCGTCGCGGTGCTCGCCGCCGGGCTGCTGACGCTGCTCACCTTCCTGGTGTCGCGCAGCATCGCGCCGCACATCATCCGCCTGACCGCGGCGATGAACGGCCTTGCCGCCGGCAGCCAGACCGTCGAGATCCCCTGCATGGACCGCCGCGACGAGATCGGCGACATGGCGCGCGCCGCGGACGTGTTCAAACGTCTGGCGCTGCGCACGGACGCCTTGCACCGCCTCAAATCGGCCGTCGCCGAGCTTGCCGGCGCCTTGCAGCGGACCGAGACGCACCGCGACTTCGCCCAGACGCTGATCCAGGGGCTGACCCCGCTGATGAACGGCGGGCACGGCGTCTTCTACGTCTGGGATCGCGAGGCGGAGCGGCTTTCCCTGCTCGGCGCCTACGGCTACAAGCAGCGCAAGTCGCTGAGCAACAGCTTCGCCCTCGGCGAGGCGCTGGTCGGGCAATGCGCGCTGGAGCGCAAGCCGATCCTCCTTTCCGACGTGCCGGACGACTACGTGCGCATCGGCTCCGGCCTCGGCGCGGCGGCGCCGCGGCGCATCATCGCCGCGCCGATGTGCTTCAAGGACACCCTGCTGGGCGTCGTCGAGATCGCCTCCTTCCAGGAGTTCACCGAATTCCAGCAGTCCCTGCTCGACGAGTTGCTGCCGGTGGCCGCGCTGGTCCTGGAGAACCTCGACCGCAGCCTGAAGACCCAGGCGCTGCTCGGCGAGACGCAGCGCCAGGCGACGGCGCTGCGGCAGTCGGAAGAGGCGCTGACGGCGCAGCAGGACGAGCTGAAGGCCACCAACGAGGAGCTGCGCCTGAAATCGCAGGACCTCGCGGACCAGGCCGAGGAACTCAAGGCATCAGAGGAGGAGCTGAAGGCCCAACGCGAGGAACTTCAGGCCATCAACGAGGAGCTGACCGAGAAGACGGCGGCGCTCGAGGAGCAGCAGCTCGCCCTGGAGACGGCCCGGGCGGAGGCCGAGGGCAAGGCGCAGGAGCTGGAGCGCGCCAGCCAGTACAAGTCCGAGTTCCTGGCCAACATGAGCCACGAGCTGCGCACGCCGCTCAACAGCATGCTCATCCTGTCCAAGATGCTGGCGGACAACGAGGAGGGCAACCTCAACGCCGAGCAGATCGAGTCGGCGAAGATCGTGCACGAGAGCGGCACCAACCTGTTGCGCCTGATCAACGACATCCTCGACCTGTCGAAGGTCGAGGCCGGCAAGATGGACATCCGCCTGGAGGACGTCGCCATCCGCGCCACGGCCGACGCGCTTGCCCGGCAGTTCGGGCGCATGGCGGAGGCCAGGGGGCTGGGGTTGCAGGTGGAGGTGTCCCCCGACCTGCCGGAGGCGGTGCGCACCGACGGCGGCAAGCTCGACCAGATCATCACCAACATGGTCGGCAACGCCCTGAAGTTCACCGAGCGTGGGCGCGTCCACGTCCGGTTCGACCGCATGCAGGAGCCCGGCGGCGGCGCGCCGGCGCTGTCCGTGGCCGTCACCGACACCGGGATCGGCATTCCTGCGGACAAGCTCGGCCGTGTCTTCGGCGCCTTCGAACAGGCGGACGGCACCACCAGCCGTCGGTACGGCGGCACGGGGCTCGGGCTGTCGATCTCCCAGAAGCTCGCCAAGCTGCTCGGCGGCGAGATCGTCGTGCGCAGCGAACCGGGCCGGGGCAGCACCTTCACGCTGCTGATTCCGCTCACCACGGCCGACGCCGCTGATACGGCGGCCGATGCGGTGGCCGATGCGGTGGCCGAAGCGGTGGCCGCCGCCGGTGCGCCGGCGGTCGGGCAGGCCCTCGACGCGATGGCCGGCGGCCAGCCCGACGGCGACCAGCGCCTCGTCCTCATCATCGAGGACGACCCGGTGTTTACCAGGGTGCTCGTGGACCTCGCGGCGAAGCGGGGGTTCCGCACGGTTGCGGCGGCCGACGGGGAGACCGGCCTGCGGCTGGCCGCGGAACTTCGGCCCAGCGGCATCATCCTCGACGTCGGGCTGCCGGACATGGACGGCTGGGCGGTGATCGACCGGCTGAAGGACGACGCGCGGCTGTGCCGCATCCCGGTGCACTTCATCTCGGCATCGGGCGAGCAGGAAAAGGGGCTGCTGAAGGGGGCCGCCAGCTTCCTCACCAAGCCGGTGTCGAAAGGTCAGCTCGACGCGCTGCTCGACCGGCTGGCGCTGCCCAGAGACGGGACGGACGGGGTCAAGCGGGTGCTCGTCATCGATTCCGAGCCCGACGGCTGGCGGAACGCGGCCGACCTTCTCAGAAACGAGGCGGTGGACGTCGTCGGTGCCGCGTCGGGCGAGGAGGCGTTGGCCATCCTCGGGCGCACGCCGGTGGACGGCATCGTCCTCGACCTGGATCTGCCGGACACCGACGGGGCCTCCCTGCTGGAGCGGGCGAGGGCGGTGACCGCGGCGCTGCCGTCGGTGATCGTCCATTCCCGGCGCCCGCTGTCGAAGGACGAGAGCCTGCGGCTGCGGGAATACACCGACAGCATCATCGTCCAGGGTGGCCGCTCGCAAGAGCGGCTGCTCGACGAGGTGAAGCTGTTCCTGCACAGCGTCAAGGCAAAGCTGCCGCAGGAGGAACGCCGCGCCATGGCGCTCGCCGGGCCGTCGACCGAGGACGTGTTCCGCGACCGCACCGTGCTGGTGGTGGACGACGACATGCGCAACGCCTTCGCCCTGTCCAGGGTGCTGCGCACCCGCGGGCTCAAGGTGCTGATCGCGCAGGACGGCCAGAAGGCGCTCGACCAGCTGGAGACCAACCCGAAGGTGGACATCGTGCTGATGGACATCATGATGCCCGGCATGGACGGCTACGAGACCACGCGGGCCATCCGCAAGCAGCGGCCGTTCGCCCGGCTGCCGATCCTGGCGCTGACGGCCAAGGCGATGAAGGGCGACCGCGAGTTGTGCCTGGAGGCCGGCGCCAACGACTACCTGTCGAAACCGATCGACACCGAACGCCTGCTGTCGATGATGCGGGTCTGGCTCGACGCCCATTGACCGCCGGCCTGGGGAAGGAACGAGGGGAACCGGTCATGAAGACCGCGGACGTCGAAGCCATCGAGGTCGATCTGTTCATCGACGCCCTGCGCCGGCGCCACGGCTACGATTTCGGCGACTACGCGCGGGCGTCGCTCAAGCGCCGCATCGCCGGCATCGCCGCCGAACTCGGCTGCGCGCGCATCTCCGACGCCATCCCGCTGATCCTGCATGACGAGGACATCCTGCCGCGGATCCTCGGCATGCTGTCGGTACCCGTCTCCGAGATGTTCCGCGACCCCCAGATGTTTCTCAGCCTGCGCACCCATGTGGTGCCGCTGTTGCAGTCGTACGACCAGATCAACGTCTGGCAGGCCGGCTGCGCCTACGGCGAGGAGGTCTACTCGCTGGCCATCCTGCTGGAGGAGGAGGGGCTGTACGACCGCGTCCAGATCTACGCGACGGACATCAACGACCAGGCCCTGGCCCGTGCCGAGGAGGGTGTGTACCCCCTCAGAGGCATGCGCAGCTTCGCCGACAACTACCTGAAATCCGGCGGGCGGCGCTCGCTGACGGAGTATGTCCACGCCCGCTACGGCTTCGCCGCCATCGACGACCGGCTGAAGCGCAACATCTCGTTCGCGCACCACAACCTTACGGCGGACGGCGTCTTCTGCGAGGTGAACCTGCTGCTCTGCCGCAACGTGCTCATCTACTTCAACCGGGTCCTGCAGAACCGGGTGCTGCACCTGTTCCACGACAGTCTGGCGCGCGGCGGCGTGCTGTGCCTCGGCCGCAAGGAGACGCTGGCCTTCTCGGACCTCGCCGGACGCTACCAGCCGCTCGACGCCGCCCAGAGGATTTACCGAAAGGTCCCGACGCTTGACGACGTCCTCGTCCCCACCGTGCGTTGATGCGGTCGTTGTCGGCTGCTCGGCCGGCGGGCTGGAGGCGCTGCGGGAGATCCTGAACGACCTGCCGGCGGACTTCCCGGTGCCGGTGATCGTGGCGGCCCACCACGCCGCCGAGGGCGACCTTCTCATGGCCCGCATCCTGGACCGCGGCAGCCCGCTGCATGTGCTGGGGGCGGAGGAGAAGGAGCGGGCCGTTGCCGGCCGCGTCTATCTTGCGCCGGGCGACTATCATCTGCTCGTCGAGGCCGACGGAACCTTCTCGCTGTCGGTCGATCCAAAGGTCTGCAACTGCCGCCCGGCCATCGATGTGCTGTTCGAGACCGCCGCCGACGCCTACGGCGAACGCCTGATCGGCGTGCTGCTGACCGGCGCCAACCAAGACGGCAGCCAGGGCCTGCTGGCGATCCGGAAGGCCGGCGGCCTGACCGTCGTGCAGGACCCGGCGACGGCGGCGGTCGCCACCATGCCGCAGGCGGCCATCGACGCCGGGGCCGCCCAGCGCGTGCTTCCCCTCCACGGCATCGCGCCGTTTCTGCGGATCGCCGCCGGCCGACAGGCCGGACTGGCGCAACCTGGCTAAAAGGCATATCGTCCAGGAAGTATCATACGCCATACCGCAAGGCGGTGGGGTGCGGAGCGATGAGGTTGCCGATGGGTGACGAAAACGAGGTTGGCCAGATCGCGCTGTGCTCGGTCCCCTGCGATCGGGCGTTCCTGCAACTGGGACCGGCCGTCGGCGGCGGCATACCCAGGAAACGGCCGAAGATCCTCGTCGTCGACGACACGCCCGCCAACCTCGTCGTGCTCAAGCGCCTTCTGTCCAGGGTGGATGCGGAGGTGATCGCCGCTTCGTGCGGCAACGAGGCGCTGGCGCTGACGCTCGATCACGACTTCGCCCTGTTCCTCCTCGACGTGCAGATGCCGGAGATGGACGGCTACGAACTGGCCGAACTGCTGGCCGGGGAGGAGAGGACGAAAGGCATCCCCATGATCTTCCTGACCGCCGCCTATAAGGACGAACGCCATCGCCTGCGCGCCTACGGCACCGGGGCCGTCGATTACATCGAGAAGCCGATCAACGACCAGGTGCTGCTGGCCAAGGTCGGAATCTTCCTTGAACTCTTCAACAACAAGGAAGCCCTGCAATGGGTGCTGGCGGAGCTGGCGCGGAAGAACGTCGATCTCAGCGTCGAGATCGCGCAGCGCCAGCAGCTTGAGGACGACCTGCGGCGGCTGGCGACCATCGATGCGCTGACCAACGTCCCGAACCGCCGGCATTTCATGGAGGTCGCGGAGGCGGAAAGCCGCCGCTCCCACCGCTACGGGCACCCGCTGTCGCTGATCCTCCTCGACGTCGACCATTTCAAGCTGATCAACGACACCCATGGGCATGCGGCGGGCGATCAGGTTCTGTCGCGGCTCTCCGACACCTGCGCGACGGCGTTGCGCCAACAGGACGTCATCGGCCGGCTTGGCGGCGAGGAGTTTGCCGTGCTGCTTCCGGAGACCGACGGCCCGGCGGCGGCGGTCATCGCCGAGCGGCTGCGTGAAAGCGTGGAACGGGCTTCCCCGGGCTGGTCCAACGGCGAACTCGCCGTGACCATCAGCCTCGGGGTCGGCGTTTGGAGGATGGGGGACGACACCGTGGAATCCGTCCTGCACCGCGCAGACCAAGCGCTCTACGATGCGAAACGGCGGGGGCGGAACCGCGTGGCTCTCGGGTAGACCGCCGTTCGCCATCCGCATCGGCAAGGAGGTGGGTTCGCCGCGCGTCCGGGCGTCGATGCATGATGACCGTCATACCGGATCCCGGTGGCGGCCTCCAAGGCGAGGGACGCCGGCAACGGGCGGCTGGAGATTGTCGAGCGTTCCGATCCGGCCAAGGAGGGCTTTGCCGTGCATGCCTGCGGGCATGGGCATTGAAGACGCAGCCAGGATCAACAGCCGTGCGCCGCCGCCGTGCGCACCGAGCGACGCCGCCAGCTTCTGGATGGCTGGGAGCAATGGTCGCTCGAAATTCCCGAATGGCTCGGCCGGGCGGACATTGGTACGGATGTCGCTGTCCCAGTGCGCCGCACGTTGGCTTCGATGAGAGCCAAGCGACGTTGCCGCGTGAGATCCATCACCGTGGCAAACGGGGACCAGCCGGGTGAAACGCGGAACACAATAACCTTAGCGAAGGTGAACCACGCCGGATTTCCTGGAGGCCGTTCTGGTTGACCTGACGGACGGCATCACGCCGGAGAAGATGGTGCGGGCGGTCGGACTCGAACCGACATATCCGTAAGGACGGCGGATTTTGAGTCCGCTGCGTCTACCAATTCCGCCACGCCCGCACTGTGCCGCCGAATCCGGCTTTCGCGTCTTGCGCC
>JAEZHQ010000310.1 GCA_023416455.1 Pseudomonadota bacterium
TCCCACGTGTTACTCACCCGTGCGCCACTGTGCCCGAAGGCACCGTTCGACTTGCATGTGTTAGGCATGCCGCCAGCGTTCGTTCTGAGCCAGGATCAAACTCTCAGGTTCAAGCGGCCTTCCGGCAAAGCGGAAGACCTCTGATGCGGGCCGCCCAAAAAGCGTCCACGAACCCAAGCTTTCGAAACCTTCGTCTCGACTGTCTTTGGCATCTGGAATGCTCTCAGGCGACCGCGAGCCGTGCTCCCCGCCGGGGAACCGGTCGCGCAACGCAGCCCTTAAGGCCGCCGCCTGCGCATCCCTTCTCGATTTCATGGTCAACGATGTCCAAGATCCCATCGCCCCGATGAGAACCCGACGGCGGGACAACCGGCAAAGCGGCCGCCTGGTGCGTCGGTGTCTGGAAGATCGGAGGGGCACGAACGGACGTTCGTGCCGGCAGAGGGTTTATCTAGCGCTTTCGGCCAGGGGCGTCAAGCCCTTTGTTCCGATTTCCGTCGAACCGCCGGTCCCATGGGCTGGGCACACCGGCTCGACGACGCTCGTCGCCCCCTGCCCCGCTCTTCCCGGGGCGGCTCCGGCGAACCGGAGCGGCGGCTGTATAGGGGAGGCGCCGAACCGGAGTCCAGCGGAAAATGCCGCCTGCCGGGACCTACGGCTCCGCGGCCGGCCGCTCGACCGCCCACAGGTCGAAGACCGCGCCGCGGTGGCGCTCGACCGCCCCCGGCGGCGGCCGCAGGCCGGCGGCACGGAAGGCGTCGGCGAACATCACCAGCACATAGTCGTATTTCTCGCGCCAGCGGAGATAGTGGGGACAGGGCTCGACATGATCGCGCAGGGTCGCCGTCTCCGGCCGGCTCAGCAGGCGCACGTCCACCGGCACACCCTCGTGGATGGCCATGCAGCGGTCGCGGTAGGGCGCGGTCACCAGCAGCGGCTGCTTGCCGGGATGGCTGAACAGGGTGGGCACATAGGCCCGCCGCTCGATGGTGACCAGCGAGGGCAGATGGATGAGGCTGGGCAGCGCCCCCAGCGACACCCGCCAGGCCGGCTGGGCGGCAAGGAAGCCGGGCGCGATGCAGCACCCCGCCTCCTCCCCGGCCCAGGCCACCAGCACATGGCTGCCGGGATCGATCTGTTCCATGGCGCGGCGCAGGTCGGCCACGTCGTCCTGATGGTTCCGCCAGTTGACCGTGAGCACGGCGGTCCGGACCGCCAGAAGGGCCAGCAGCCCGACGCTGAAGGCGGCGGCGGCGCGCGGGGCGCCGAAGCGGACGTCGGTTCCGGCAACCAGCAGCAGCGCGGCCAGCAGCCAGAAGCGGATCGAGATGAAGTAGGTGCCGAAGAAGGGGTCGGGGACGACCAGGGCGCCGACGGCGAAGATCCCCGCCGTCAGCAGCATCGGCCGCGACAGGCGCAGCCGTCCGCAGGCCGCGGCCACCGCCAGCCCGCCCACCACCGCCAGCAGGGTCGCCGCGTCGAGGCGCCGGTCGTAGTTCAGGACGGGGGCCAGCATCTCGCGCAGCCGGTACCCCCACTGGTGCGGCTCGGTCAGCTTCTTCAGGCGCCAGTAGAACTCCTTCACGATCAGCAGCGGCGAATGCTCCTGGCCACCGACCGCCGCCGCGTCGGACGACAGCAGATGGCCGCCCACGGTGCTGGCGAACAGCAGCGCCGGGACGGCCAGCAGCGCCGCGAAGCGGAGGGCGTCGCGCCCCAGGGCGGCCACGGTCAGCGGCCGGCCGTCACGGCCGGCGTATTTCGTCGCCTCCACCCCGAACAGGCACAGCGCGTAGGCGAGCAGCACGATGGCGTGGGAGAAGTACAGGAACAGGGCGAAGGCGGCCCCGGCCGGAAGCTGCCGGCGCGTCCCCTCCAGCCCGATCCACAGGGCGACACCGATCAGCATCAGCGGAACGCCCAGCGAGAAACTCATGAAGCCGCCGAGCAGCGCGGCGTTGTAGACGAACAGCGCCCCGCACAGCGGCCACACGCTCCAACGCCCGAACAGCGTGCGGTGCAGGACCAGCAGGCTGGCCAGGGTCAGCACCACGCACAGCGCCACATACAGCCGCCCGGCGACGTAAAGCGGCAGCAGGCCGGCGAGCGGCAGCATCACCGCCTCCATCAGCAGGTTCGGCACCGGCTTCAGGGAAACGGTGTAATGCTCGGCCAGGAACGGGTCGGTCCGGAGGTGGCTGAGGACGTCCACCCGCGCCAGATGGTTCGGGTAGTCGAGCAGCGGCGGCATCTCCACCAGAGCCAGCGGCAGCAGGAGAAGCAGCAGGCACGCCGCCAGCGGCAGCGCCGTCACGGCCAGAGGCGACCACGCCGCCGGCCGTCCTCCGGCGGCCGGCGGAACGTCCCCCGGCCGCGACGCCCGCGGCAGCCCGGGCTGCTCCATCCCTTCCTCCCCGTCCACGCTGCGGTGCGGTGCGGTCCGGTGCGGAAGGGATAGCAGGGGGCGGCCCGGGCCGGCCGGGAGACAACGGAGGCAGGCCGAGGCATCGGCATTACCCCGGGCGGATCCCCCGTCCGCCCCGGGGACTCAGAGGTGGACTCAGCGGCGGGCGAACACCCGCGCCCGGTCGATGTGCACGGCGCAGCGGTCGCCGGAGCGCAGCCCGATGACGGCCAGGCGCTCGCGGTCCATCTCCGAGTCGAGGGTCAGGCCGGCGAGTTCCACCTCGACCCTTGCGTCGGGGCCGACGACCTGGATGGCGGTCACCCGGGCCGGTCCGCCCGCCGCGGGGCTGAGCCCCAGGTCGTGCGGCCGGACGTAGGCGATGGCCGGCCCCTCGACGAGGCCGTCGGTGGCGATCGACAGCGCCCCGTTGGCGGCCCGCGCCACGCCGCCCTCGACCGTGCAGTCGAAGCGGTTCACCTGGCCGAGGAACTCGTAGACGAAGGCGGAGTTCGGGTGGTCGTAGACCTCGGCCGGGCTGCCCACCTGCTCGATCCGGCCCTGGCTCATCACCACCACGCGGTCGGCCAGCTCCAGCGCCTCCTCCTGGTCGTGGGTGACGAAGACGGAGGTGATGTGGATGTCGTCGTGCAGCTTGCGCAGCCAGCGCCGCAGCTCCTTGCGCACCTTGGCGTCGAGGGCGCCGAACGGCTCGTCGAGGAGGAGCACCTTCGGCTCGATGGCCAGCGCCCGGGCCAGCGCCACGCGCTGGCGCTGGCCGCCGGAGAGCTGCGCCGGGTAGCGGTCCGCGAAATGGGCGAGCTGGACCAGTTCGAGCAGGGTCATGACCCGGCGCCGGATCTCGGCGCTGCCGAACCGCTGCCCGCGCGGGCGCACCTTCAAGCCGAAGGCGACGTTGTCGAACACCGTCATGTGGCGGAACAGCGCGTAATGCTGGAAGACGAAGCCCACCTGCCGCTCCCGCGGCTTCAGGCCCAGCGCCTCCTCGCCGTGGAGCTGGAGGCTGCCGGCGTCGGCGTGCTCCAGCCCCGCCATGATGCGCAGGAGCGTCGTCTTGCCCGAGCCGGACGGCCCGAGCAGGGCGAGCAGCTCACCCGAACGGACCTCGAGGTCCACCGAGTCGAGCGCCCGGTAGGACCCGAACTGCTTGGTGATTCCGGATACCTGGATCGCCATGGCCCGTCGCCTCAATGCCGGGTCGCGGCCAACTCGGCCCCGAAGCGCCATTCCAGCAACGACTTCGCCACCAGCGTGACGAGGGCGAGCAGGGCCAGCACCGAGGCCACCGAGAAGGCGGCGACGAAGTTGTATTCGTTGTAAAGGATTTCGACGTGCAGCGGCATCGTGTTGGTCTCGCCGCGGATGTGGCCGGAAACGACCGAGACCGCCCCGAACTCGCCCATCGCGCGGGCGTTGCACAGCAGCACGCCGTAGAGCAGGCCCCACTTGATGTTGGGCAGGGTCACCCGCCAGAAGGTCTGCCAGCCGGAGGCGCCCAGCACCAGCGCCGCCTCCTCCTCCTCGGTGCCCTGCTCCTGCATCAGCGGGATCAGCTCGCGGGCGACGAAGGGGAAGGTGACGAAGATGGTGGCCAGCACCAGCCCCGGCACGGCGAAGATGATCTGGATGCCCTCCGCCTTCAGGAACGGGCCAAGCAGGCCGCGCAGGCCGAACAGCAGCACGTAGATCAGGCCGGAGATCACCGGCGAGACCGAGAAGGGCAGGTCGATCAGCGTGATCAGCAGGTTCTTGCCGCGGAAATCGAACTTGGCGATGCACCAGGAGGCGGCCACCCCGAACACCAGGTTGAGCGGCACGGCGATGCCGGCCACGATCAGCGTCAGCTTGATGGCGGCCAGGGCGTCCGGCTCCACCAGCGCCGCCCAGTAGGCGTCGACCCCGCGCCGGAACGCCTCGACGAACACCGAGGCCAGCGGCAGCATCAGGAACAGAAGCAGGAAGGTCAGCGCCGTCGCGATCAGCAGCGCCCGCACCCAGGGCGCGTCCTCCAGCGCCCCGACCCGCCCCTTGCGCTTAGCGAGCATGGCGCACCCTCATCCAATGTTGCAGCAGGTTCAGCACCAGAAGCATGGCGAACGACACCAGCAGCATCAGCGTGCCGACCGCCGCCGCGCCGGCGTAGTCGTACTGCTCCAGCTTGATGACGATCAGCAGCGGCACGATCTCCGACAGGCCGGGCATGTTGCCGGCGATGAAGATGACCGAGCCGTACTCCCCCACCCCGCGCGCGAAGGCCAGGGCGAAGCCGGTCAGCAGGGCCGGCAGGACCGCCGGCAGCACGACGCGCCGGAAGGTCTGGCCACGGGTGGCGCCGAGCGACACCGCGGCCTCCTCCTCCTCCGGCGGCAGATCCTGGAGGATGGGCTGCACCGTCCGCACGACGAAGGGCAGGCCGATGAAGGTCAGCGCGATGCCGATGCCGATGGGCGTGAAGGCGACCTTCAGCCCGAAGACGTCCATCAGCGGACGGCCGATCCAGCCGTTGGGCGCGTAGAGCGCGCTCAGCGCGATGCCGGCCACGGCGGTGGGCAGCGCGAAGGGCAGGTCGACCAGCGCGTCCACGATCCGCTTGCCGGGGAAATCGTAGCGCACCAGCACCCAGGCCACGATGAAGCCGAACACGCCGTTGGCCGCGGCGGCGAGCAGCGAGATGCCGAAGCTGACCTTGAAGGCCGCCATCACCCGCGGGGTGAGCACCGCGTCCCAGAAGCCCGTCCAGCCCAGCTCGCCCGCATGGATCACCAGCGCCGCCAGCGGCAGCAGAACGATCAGGCCGAGATAGGCAAGCGTGAAGCCCAGGGTCAGGCCGAACCCCGGGATCACGCTGGGTTTCTTCAGGGACGTCAAAGCCGCGCCCCCCCACCGGGGAGGCGCGGCCTCGGTCGAAGAGGCCGCGACCACCGATCAACGACCCTTCTGATAGATCTGGTCGAACACACCGCCATCCGCGAAATGCTTCTCCTGGGCCACCCGCCAGCCGCCGAAGGACTCGTCGATGGTCACCAACTTAACATCGGCGAAGCGCCCCGCATACTGGGTTGCAAGCTCCGGCAGCCGCGGCCGGTAGAAGTTCTTGGCGGCGATCTCCTGCCCCTCTCGGGTGTAGAGGAATTGCAGATACGCCTCGGCCAGCTTGCGCGTGCCCTTGCGGTCGACCACCGAATCGACGACGGTGACCGGCGGCTCGGCCAGGATCGACAGCGACGGCACGACGATCTCCAGCTTGTCGGCGCCGAACTCCTGGATCGACAGGAAGGCCTCGTTCTCCCAGGCCAGAAGCACGTCGCCCTGCTCGCGCTGCGTGAAGGTGACGGTGGAGCCGCGCGCGCCGCTGTCCAGCACCGGCACGTTCTTGAACAGCTGCCCCACGAACTCCTTGGCCTTGGCCTCGTCGTTGCCGTTGTGCTCCAGCGCGTAGGCCCAGGCGGCGAGGTAGTTCCAGCGCGCGCCGCCCGAGGTCTTCGGGTTCGGCGTGATCACCTGCACGCCCGGCTTCACCAGGTCGTTCCAGTCCTTGATCTGCTTGGGGTTGCCCTTGCGCACCAGGAACACGATGGTCGAGGTGTAGGGGGCGCTGTTGTTGGGCAGGCGCGCCTGCCAGGTCTTGGACAGGACACCGGCGTCGGCGATGGCGTCGATGTCGTAGGCCAGAGCCAGCGTCACCACGTCGGCGTCCAGCCCGTCGATCACCGAGCGCGCCTGCTTGCCGGAGCCGCCATGCGACTGCTTCAACGTGACGGTGCGGCCCGTCTCGGCCTTCCAGGCATTGGCAAAGGCCTTGTTGAATTCCACATACAGCTCACGCGTCGGGTCGTAGGAGACGTTCAGCAGGGTGTCCTGGGCGCTGGCTGCGGCGGTGCCCAGCACGGCGAGGGCGAGTCCCGCGGCCAGCAGGGACAGACGATAGCGGAACGACATGACGCACTCCTTCAGTTGCCCGGGGGCAGACGCCTCTGCGGCCGGCCGGTCCGGATTCCCGCGGTTTTTCCCAGGGGATCCGGCCGGTGCCCGGTGCCGCGGCATTTACACATCTGCACCGCGTATTTAATTCTATTTGTCACATAGAGTTTGCCAAAACGATTCACGGCTGGAAAGTCTTTTTTCCCGCCGCCCATTTTAACACAACCCGCATGCATTGAGCCCGGCCGAAGCGGGCGGCGCTCGGAAAACCCGCTTAGCGGCGCGCGCAGGGACCGCTATCCTGCCGCCATGACTCCCTCCCCGCCCCTCACCCCCGCCCTGCTGACCGCCCTGCTGGAGGCCGAACGCGCGCTCGGCCGGCTGGCCGAGGCGACGCAGGACGCGGAGCGGCGGCGGCGGCTGTGGGCCGACGCGGCGCGGCGCGAGGCCTGCGCCGCTGCCCGGCTCGATGGCGTGGCGGTGGACAGCACCGACTTCCTGGTGGCGACGGTCAACGCCGACCTCGTCCCCACCGCCGGCCGCGGCGCGGCGCAGTCCGTCCGTGCGCTGTGGCGGGGCGCCCTCTTCACGC
>JAEZHQ010000327.1 GCA_023416455.1 Pseudomonadota bacterium
CGCGGCTCCAGCCCGGGCAGACCGCCGTCCACATCCTCCGCCCGCCAGGCGACGCGGGCCGGCGCGGCATCCCGCGCCAGCGCCTCGCCCCAGCGCCGGATGGCCGGGCTGCCCTCCACGAGGAGGGCGTCCGCGAGGCCGGGCCAGCAGTCGGCCGCCGCCCACAGGGCGGTGCCGGGGCCGGCCCCGACGTCCAGCGCCGTGACCGGCGCGAAGCCGGGCCGCCGTTCCGCCACCGCCGCCATGCTGGCGCGCACCGCGGCGTAGGTGGCCGGCAGCCGGGTGGCGAGATAGGCCCGCGCCGCCAGGTCGTCGTTCAGATGGAAACGGCCGTCGCGCCGTTCCGCCCGGTAGCGTTGCGACAGCGTGTCCGCCGCGCGCTTGAGATCGGCGAGGCCGACGCCGTCCAGCGCGCGGTCCACCGCCTGGCGGAGCATCGGGGGGAGGTCCATGGTGCGGGAAGCGAGGATCGTAGGGGGGCGGCCGCGGCCGGTTCGCGCGGGGTGGTAGCACGCCCGCCCCCACCCGCGCCAGCCGCTTGGCCGGCGGCCCCGCCCGGCCAACCTCAGCGGCAGCCTCAGCGGCAGCCCCAGGCCCCCGGATCCTGCCAGTCGAGGTCGGACCGGACCCGGACCGTGCGCTGCGGGAAGCGGCAGAGGTCGCGCCGCCAGGCGACGGTGGCGCCGTCGGCCGCGAAGCCGGTCATGGGCAGCCGGTCGGGGGCCTCGCCCCGCTCGACCCAGCCCTCCAGCGCGGTCAGCGGGTCGATGCTCCGCTCGTCGACGCCGGGGCCGAAGGGGGTCTCCACCCCGGCGCGCTGGACGCCGCAATGGTCGAGGCCGGGGACCATGAACAGCCGCAGCACCCCGTCCACCGCCTCGCCGCCGCCCAGGGCCTTGCGGACCGCCTCGTAATACTCGACGGTCTTGTAGGGCGTCACCAGCGGGTCGGCCCAGCCGTGATACATGACCATCCGGCCGCCGGCCGCCCGGAAGGCCGAGAGGTCGGGGTCGTCGGCGTTGAGCAGGGCCGCCGATTCCGCCATCCGCGCAGGGTCGGTGTCGAAGCGGAAGTCCTCGACGCGGTAGGCCGGGCCGGCGTCGGGCCGGAAGGCCAGGTAGCGCAGGAAGTCGGTGGCGATCGGCTCGGCGAAGCCATTGGGGAAGGCCGCCTTGAAGGGGGCCGATCCGGTCAGCCACAGCCCCCAGTAAGCCTCCGACCCCTCCGGCACGCCGCCGGGATAGAGCTGGCGGCCGAGCGCGTCGCGCGCGCCCTGGCGCCACAGGGCGATCACCCGCAAATCGGCGCCGGTCAGGCAGTGCGGGCCGTCGGCGATGCCGCAGGACTGCGCGCGCAGATCCACCTCGCACAGGCGCGGGTCGGCGATGAGGCGGTCGACGGTGCCGTCCATGGCGTCGCAGCGGTCCATGGTGGCGTCGTAGAGCCGCCGGATCTTGGTGGCGAAGTCGCCGGCGGTGAGCACCCGGCCGCCCTTGCCGTCGCTGTTGGTGTGCAGAAGCCAGGCGAAGGCGGTGCCGACCAGCCCCGGATAGTCCAGCGCCGGGGCGCCGGCGACGATGCCCTGGAACTCCGCCGGCTGCTTCAGGGCCGCCTTGACCGCCATCCGGCCGCCGGTCGAGCAGCCGGCGAAATAGGCGGCGGACTGGGGCTTGCCGTAGAAGGCGCGGACCAGCGCCTTGCCGACCCGCGCCGTGTCGGCGACGCTGCGGTGGGCGAAGCTCTCCTCGGCGACCGGGTCGCCGTAGGCCCAGCGGCCGTCGGTGTTGGCGCCGCTGTGGCCGGAATCGCTGGTCGCCGTGGCGTAGCCGCGCGCCTGCCCCGGCAGGCTGGAGTTGAACAGGTGCGGGTAGTCGGTCAGCAGGTCGCCGCACAGGCCGCCGCAGCCCGACTGGAAGAAGCGGCCGTTCCACGCCTCGTCGACCGGCAACCGGACCTCGACCCGGGTCGCCGGGCGGACCACGGCGCGCACCCGGCAATGGGCCGGGATGGGCAGGCTCTGGCCGACCACGGTCGCGGTGGCGGCCTCGACCACCGCCGTGCCGAGCAGGTCGGTGCCGGGCAGCGACAGCGCCGACAGCCGCGCGCAGCGCTCGGCGAAGGCGGCGTCCGCTCCGGCCGCCGCCGCCGGCCCGGCGCCGCCGGCCGCCCCGATGACGGTGGCGATCACGGTGGCGATCACGGTAGCGATCACGGTGGCGGGGGCGAGCGACAGGACCGACCACAACCCGTAGCGCATCTCCGTCCCTCCTTCAGCGGCCGGCCGGAGCGCTCCGCGGCGCTGCCGAACCCTCCGGTTGAATGTTCACCGGAACGCTCGCGCCGTCAAGCCTGCGGCGCGGGCGGGCCGCCGCTTGTCGCTGGCGCGGGCCGCGCTCCTGTGGCAGAGAGGGCCGGTCCCCGGAGGCCATCGCCATGCGGCCGCGCGCCAGAATCCTTCGCCCCGACCTCGACCCGGTCCGCCCGGACCTGTCCTCGGGCAACCTCCGCTGCCGCTCCTGCGGCCGGCCCGACGGGGTCGTCCTGCGCGGCCTGCCGGACGGCCGCTGGTGGGACGGCGCCGACCAGACCTGGCGCGACGACCATGGCCGGCACGCCGCCTGGCCCAGCGCCGTCGAGTACGGCCTGAGCCGCGACCAGCGGGTCAGCGTCGAGCCGGTCCGCTTCTCCGACCTGCCGGGAGCCCGCCCCCGCCTGCTGTGCGGCCGCTGCCGGAGAAGCGTCGGTACGGTCTACCGCATCGCCCGCACCCGCATCCGCTCGATGATGCGCCGGGCGCTGGGCGACCTGTTCCTCGGCCCCTACGACGACCCGGAGGTGGTCGAGCGCCTGGTGGCGACCAGCCAGCGCCGCAAGCGTTAGAGCGGATCGCGTAAAATCGGAATCGATTTGAAGCGTGAATCCGCTCGCAAAACAAAGGCCTAAAGTTTCGTGCGTTTCAGATGAAACGCACGAAACTTTAGAGCGGATCGCGGGGAATCGGGGAACGCACGGCATTCCGGCAGCCGGGTCAGGCGCCGACGCGCGCCGACTGCTCCAGCGCCTTGATGTAGGAGAGGCCCGGCAGGATCTCGGACTTGACGAACTCCAGCCGCTGGTGCGGCCCGCCGCCATGGGTGAAGCGGGCCTTCCACAGGTTCATCTTGACGGCCAGCCCGCACAGCACCCCGCCGATGGTGACGTGGTGGGCGGCGATCAGCCGCCGCACCGCACGGAAGGTCTCGGCGTTGATGTCGTGCCAGAAAGCCTGGGAGCGGTTGTCGAAGCTCTCGAAGCGGCCGGTGATGGAGGTCGAGATGTCGGTCAGGTCGCGGCCGACCTCGTCGAGCAGCCGCGCCTGGCGGGGATCGCGCCGGATCTCGTTGAAGGCGCGGATGCCGTCCATCCAGGCGAGGAAACCCTGCACGTCGGGAACGATCTCGTCCAGGCACCTCTTGAAATAGGCGAGCGACAGGAAGATGTCGCCGTATTCCTCCAGGAAGTTCGGGATGTCGGTCAGGGCGACGTCCAGCCGGTCGGCCATCAGGCGCAGGCGGCGGCGCACCTCGCCGCGGTCGGGATGGGCGAACAGGCGGATCAGGTCGTCCACGCTGTTGACCGTGATGTCGTCGGTGCCGTAGACCGACTCGATCAGGGGGCGCGTGAAGACCCGCATGTAGCGCGTCAGCTCGGCCTTCTTGCGCTCCGACAGCCGCAGCCCCCAGCATTCGTCCACGGGCACGTCGAGACGGCGCAGCTCGATGCGCAGGGAATAGACGTCGAAGCTGGCGGCCTGGGCGATGCGGTCGATCTTGACGAGGTCGCGCGCGAGCGCCCCGCCGTGGGAGGCGAAATGGGCGGGCAGATGGCGCGGGACGATCTGGCCGCTTCCGGCGTGCGCGTCGTTGAACAGCTCGACGACCGTCTCCAGGCGGACGTTCTTGATCAGGCGCGCCCGCCGGAGGCCCGGCGTCTCCAGCGGGATGGCGGCGAGCGGCAGGATGTGGAGCGCGTCCCGCCCGTCGTCGTCCGCCGCCGTCCGCCCCGGGCGGCGGGACGTCGAGGCCGCGCCGGGCAAGCCCCGCGCGCGGACCGGTCGGTGGCCGGATTCCACGGTGGGTCTCCTGTGGAGCGCCGCGTCAGAAACGCGGGAAGTTCAGGAGCGACGCCGTGATCGACGGGTCGATGGCGATGATCGGCGCCCGGCCGCCGCGCTGGAGCGGCCCGATGTAGGGCAGCCCGGTGCCGGCGGCGGACGACGGCCCGTTGCGCAGGTCGTGCATCACGGAGAAGCGGTCGAGGAAGGCCCGGACCTTCGCCGGATCCTTGAAGTCCGCGATGTCGAACTTTTTGGCCAGCGTGTCCTTGAGCTTGTCGATGTTCTGCATCGCGGCCTGGTCGGGCAGGCCCAGCGCCGTGAAGACCACCTTCTGCAACGGCTGGTCGGCCAGCACCTGATACCAGTTGGTGATGCCGGGCGCCCGGCGCTGGAAGTAGAGCGCCAGCCGGACCGCCGGGTTGGTCTCCTCCGCCGAGACCTCCAGCTTGACCTTGATGAAGCGGTCGACGATGGCCTTGACGACCGTCGGTTCCTTGAGGTTGGCGCCGCCCGTCTCCGCAAATCCCAGGACCGTGGCCAGCTCCTTGAACTTGCTGTCGTTCATGCGGTTGGCGGTGGCCTTCGGGTCGGTGACGCCCTCGTTCAGCACTTTGCGGATGAGGCCGCGGGCGTAGATCTGGCTGCCCAGGTCGAAGGCTTCCATGACGAAGCGGTAGGTTCTGTCGTCCTTCAGCAACGCCTCGGTCGAGGTGATCTTCCCGATGTTCGCCTCGAAATGGGCGATGGCCCGCTGCACCTCGCCGCGCTTGCGCAGGGCCTGCTCGTAGCGGTCCTGGTGGCGGGTGAGGAGGCGGTAATCCTGGATGGTGCTCATGCCTCACATCTCCCCTTCCGCGGCCGGCGGGGAGCCGCCGTCCTCCTCCGGTTCGCCCGGATGGAGCAGCGGGTCGACGTAGGTCGGCGGGATGCGCATGATCACCTCGCCGGTCTCGGTGTTCAGCACCTCGGTGTAGATGCGGCTGGTCCCGGGGTCGAGCTGGACCCGGTAGGGCTGGATCTCCGCGCGCGGCGGGAAGGCCGCCCGCTGCCCCTTCTCCGCGCCTTCGACGACCTCGGTGGTCTTGTCGTTCTCCGCCTGGGCGGCTTGCAGGCGCTCCGTCTGGCGCTGGCGCGCCTCGGCGATCACGTCGGCGCTGGTCAGTCCGCGCTCGACGCCGGCGGCACCGATGCCGTCCAAGGGCTTCGCCATGGCCTCACCCCGCCGCGTGCTGGCCGTCGCGCCCGGCGGGCGGCGGCTTGCTCCGCGCCAGAACCGTGTCCTCGTAGCTGAGGACCGCGCGCAGGGCGCTCAGCGCCTTGTAGTAGTCCCGCTCGCCGACGTGGCTCACCGCCTGGGCGATGTGGTTCCGGATGTCGGGGTTCGCGAAGGCCGCATAGAGCTTGGCCATCATGCCGGCGGCCACCGGGGCGCAGCGGTCGGCCGAGGCGGGGTCGAGCAGCATGCCCTGGATCACGAAGTAGGTGCGGCGCACCGGGGTGGTCGCCTCCTCCTCCTGCATGATGTCGCTGCCGCGGATGATCTGGGCGAAGTTGCTGACGGTGAGGGTGTAGCGGCGGTTCTCGTTCTGCACGACGCAGCCGTTGATGACCACCCGCTCGCAGGGCTTGAGGCGGAGCTTAAGCGACATCGGCCACCTCCACGGCGGGCTCGGGCAGCCCTTGCAGCCCCTGCATGATGGCCCGGTTGATGTCGATGAGGAGGTCGACACCCGCCTCCCCCCGCAGGACGAGGCGGGTGTGCCGGTCCACGGAGAAGGACAGCGAGACGAGGCCGGCGCGCAGCTTCTGCGGCAGGGCGTTGCCGTCGTCGAGCAGGTCGGCGCGCAGCCATCCCCACAGCTCCATGTTCCGCCACAGGGCGTCCACGAGGTCCCGCGACCGCCAGTCGGCCTCCCGGTGCCGCTCCAGCGCCAGGGTGATGCGCAGGAAGACACGGTATTCGATCCGGCGCGGATCGTCGCACTCGATGATGGTCTGCTGATAGGCGGCGATGCTCATGGTCGCACCCCTGGAGGTTGCACGGTCGGTGTCGGGATCGTGGTTGCGCCGGACGGCCGGCGGACGGGCGGGCGGGCCATGGACCGCGCGCCGCCGCGCCGGATGCCGGGCCCCGAAGGGGTGAGCCGGTGAGCCGGCGCCCGCTCGCCGGCGCCGGCTCATCCAAGGCTCAGCGGAACAGCGACAGGATGTTCTGCGGACCCTGGTTGGCGATCGACAACGCCTGGATGGCGAGCTGCTGCTGGACCTGGAGGGCTTGCAGGCGGCTCGATTCCTCGTTCATGTCGGCGTCGACCAGCAGGCCGATGCCCTTGTTGACGGCGTCGGTCAGGCCCGACAGGAAGTTGGTCTGGATCGAGATGCGGTTCTCGATCGAACCGATCGCCGCGCCCTTCGAGATCACCTTGGTCAGCATGCCCTCGATCGCTTCCAGCGAGCGGACGGCGTTGTTCACCACGTCGAGCTGCTTCAGCTCGGCAAGCCCGCCGAAGGCGTCGCTCTCCTTGGTGCCGACCCAGAGCTGCTCGATCTTCGAGGTGTAGTTGGTGTCGGCCACCTTGTTGGCGGCGTTGGTCGGATCGGTGGCGGCGGCGACGGTCAGGCCGGCGGCCGTGAAGTCGGTCGGCTTGTAGCCGCCGGCAACGGTGAAGCCCAGCTGGCGCTTGCCGTCGACGGTGGCGAAGGACGCGCTCAGCAGCCGGTCGGTGAGAAGCGTCCCGGCGGTGTAGGCCGTCGGGGCCGTTCCCAGCGCCGCGGCGGCCGTCGTGGACACGGCGGCCTTGGCGCCCTCGATCGAGGCCGCCGTGGCGGCGGAGGCGCTGAAGTTGACCGCGGCCGCGAAGAGGCCCTGGGTGGCGGTGCCGGCGTCACCGTCATGGTCCCACATGTACTGGTAGGAACCGTCGCCCCGGTCGAAGGCGGCGCCGATGGACTTGCCCACCGATTCGGCGAAGGCGTCGGCGCCGGTGTAGTCGTTGGCGTTGGTGGCGACGCCGAGATAGGCGGTGCGCGCCGCCTTGGTGGCGTCCGAGACCACCCGCTCGCGTTCGGCGGCGACGGCCAGGGTCTTGGCCTCCTCCACCACCTTCGGAAGCATCGCCGCGTAGCTCTGGGTGGCGATGGCGTCGTTGATCTTCTTGGTGATCAGGCCCTCGGTCGTCGCCTGGTCGTTGGTGAAGACGATGTCGCTCAGGTCCACCTCGATGTCGACCGTGATCGGCTGCACCTCGAGCGACTTCAGCCCGTCGACGGCCGCCGTGGCGAAGTTGCCGGTCAGGGCGTCGAGGCCCTTGGTGGCGTAGTTGACGGTGATCGGCTCGGTGGTGAACTTGAAGGACAGCTTGTCGAGGCCGAGATTCTGGCCGTTGATGTAGACGCCGGTGGAGGTGCCGACATCGAAGGCCAGCGACGCCTTGGCGGCCACCGTGGAGTCGACCTCCTGCTCGATCGTCGCCCGGCCGAGGATCGAGTCGGAGCGCATGTCCTGGCGGGTGAAGCTGATGTAGCTCGGCGTCACGCCGTCGCGGGTGCGGCTCAGCGTCGCCAGGATGTCGACCTGGAGATCCTGCGCCGATCCGTCCGGCGAATAGTTGACGGACAGCCAGTTGTCGCCGTTGAACGAGGCCGAGTTGACGATGCTCTCGATCTGCGAGATGTAGTGGTTGATCGAATCCTGAAGGAACTTCGGATCGGTGCCCTTCGACTGGGCAGTGACGATCGCCTCCTTCATCTCGGTCAGCATGTTCTTGACGTCGTCGGCGCCCTTGGCGGCGATGATCGCGGTCGAGGCGCCGAGACCGAGCGCGTCCGACACCGACTTGAAGCCGGCGATGTCCGACTTCATGGTCGAGGAGATCGACCAGTAGGCCGCGTTGTCCTTGGCCACCGCGACCTTGAGGCCGGTGGAGATGCGGTCCTGGGTCGATTCGAGGTCACCGGTCACCCTGCGCAGCGTCTGCAGCGCGGTCATTGCCGATGCGTTGGTCATGATTGAGGCCATGCGTATCTCCATTCGCGAGATGCGGAGCGCCTTTCTGACGCCGGGGACGCTCGCGCGGGCCTTCCCGCTTTTCCGCCACGGGCGCACGAGCGACACGGCAACTGTGACCCATGCGGTTTAAGCCGGGGTAAAAACTCCACGGCGCGGTGCGGACGGAGGATTCCCGCCGACCATTACTGGGGAAATCGGGGATTTGTCGCGCTTTTTATTGGGCTCTGTTGGCAAACATTGTTGACACCCGCCGCGTCCCCATATCTGACGCCGGGAGGGCGGCGCGATACAGGAAGGCACGTTCAAGGCAATGGCGGCGCGGCTGGGCGACCTCACGCCCCGGCAGCGTCGGACGGTGGTCGAGACGCTGACGCGGACGACGGCGCTGGATGAGGTGGTCAGCACGGTCAACGCCCGCGTGGACGACGCGCCGTGCTGCCCGCACTGCCAGGGCGAGGCGCTGCGCGGGGCGTGGCGACCAAGGACCTGCCCAACCACCTGGGCTGGCGGCGCATGGTGGAGCGCCACGGCGGCGGCCCGCCGCCGTTGGGCGTCCTCTCGGCGGCGCCGGCATGGAGAAGGCTACGGTCCAGACGGCTGCAAGGTGCTGCCGATGGCTGCCGGATCATCGGCGCCATCCGGCAGGTCGGTGAAGACGCGCGTGTCCGCAGGGCGCCGATCCGGCTTCGACGGATGGGTCATCTCGTAGATCACAGCATCAGCCGATGGAATGACGCCGACGCGCTCCAGCCCCCGCAACAGCCCCACGGTCGAAAGCAAGTGGAGGTTCGGCGGCTTGTTGAAGACGCGAATCCCGGCATCCTCGAACAGGATGACCACCGGATCGCCGACGCTGACATACTTGCGCAGGCCATCGTCCGACGACATGAAGTCAACGATGGCGAGTTCGACTGCATTCTTCTTGAGTTTCTTCCCCGTGCGCCGCTTTTCGCGCTCCTGTTCGCCAATCTCAGTGTTCTCGATGATGAACGGTGGCTGGTTGCCGTCGATGAACGCCTTCACGGCCCGGTCCTAGCCGGGAAAATTCATGAGGGTTGGCGGGTGTAGCGTCATCCGTTGAGCGGCCGTAGGATTTGGGTGCTGAAGCCAATCCCCGCCGTTTCCGGAGCGCCCACCCGCCATGGTTGATCCTACCCTGCCGCTGCCCGGCCTGTCACCCGTTGCCGGAAAACCGGTGATCGGGCGCTTTGATGGCGGCCGTTTGTCCTCTGATGGTGGGGTGCTGGTCCTGCGCGAGGTCGAACGGCGGCTGCGCGTGGCTGAACGGCTGGCCGCCTGCGTCGAGGACCCGCGCGATCCGACCCGCACCGTGCACTCGCTGGCCGACGTCATCGGCTTCCGCCTGCTGGCGATCGCCGCAGGCTACGAGGACGGCAACGACGCCGACAGCCTGCGCTCCGATCCGCTGTTCAAGATGGCCCTGGAGCGCCTGCCGTCGGAGCGCGACCTGTGCTCGCAAGCCACCATCTCGCGCCTGGAGAACCTGCCGGATACCCGCGCGCTGCTGCGCATGGGCCGGGCCATGGTCGATCTCTGCTGCGCCTCCTTCCGCCAGGTGCCCAAGCGCATCGTGCTGGACGTGGACGACACCTTCGACGCGGTGCATGGCGGCCAGCAGTTGCGCCTGTTCAACGCCCATTACGACGAGTACGGCTTCCAGCCCATCGTCGTCTTCGACGGCGACGGGCGCTTCGTCACCGCCGTGCTGCGCCCGGCCAAACGGCCCAAGGGCACCGAGATCCGGGCCTTCCTGCGCCGCCTGCTGCGCGCCATCCGGGCGAACTGGCCGCACACCGAAATCCTGCTGCGCGGAGATGGCCATTACGCCTGCCCGGAGGTGCTGGACTGGTGCGAGGGC
>JAEZHQ010000342.1 GCA_023416455.1 Pseudomonadota bacterium
CCAGTCCATCATGTCCACCGGCAGCAGGAAACGCTGGCGGCGATCCGGTTGGCGGAAGAAGTGGGCCATGCTCTCCCCATCGGCCGCGTGGCCCTGACAGAATCACGCCGCCAGCCGACCGTCAACCCGGTCGCACGCCCCGGTCGCGCGGCATGCCAGACACCTTTTGCAACGTCACGACGCGATTCTGCAACAGCCTCCACAAACGGATATGGATGGCAAGCGAATGTCTGTGGCATCATCGGCGCGAGAGCGGTATGTTGGGTCGACGAACGGCGTGTGTGATGCAACGGGGTTTTCGACTAAACAGCTGGCGCTGCGCACTAAAATCAATCTTTGATAAGGACGCCGAAATTCCGGACACTCTAAGGAGGAGCTGGCTTCAGCGCAGAATGGATCGTAAGAAGGGAATGGGTATCGCAACAAAACTTTATTCTGAAGTATATGGAAGTATCCGAGTACCACTCAGCGAAATGTAAGGAGTTAGTCGCAGTGACCAAGATAATTGCTGAAATTGGCTGCAATCATATGGGAAATTTAGATGTTGCTAAAGAGATGATTTCCGTTGCTGCACGTTTATGTAAGGTTGATGCGGTGAAGTTCCAGAAGCGAAATAGCAAGGAGCTCCTGACGTCTGAGCAGTATGACGCTCCGCATCCCGTACCAGAAAATTCTTATGGCATAACGTATGGTCTCCACCGGGAGGCGCTCGAATTTACGGCGGAACAACATCGGTATCTTAAGAAATATGCTGAGGATGAGGGGATTATTTACTCAAGTTCCGTTTGGGATCTGACATCTGCAAAGGAGATTGCGGATATCAATCCGGAATTCATCAAGATTCCTTCAGCAACAAATCTCAATTTTGAACTACAGTATTGGTTGTGTCAAAATTACTCCGGCAAAATACATCTTTCTACTGGAATGACTACTCGCGATGAGATTAAATCTATTGTAGAATTTTATGAAGAACAGGCAAGGGCAAAAGACTTGGTCTTGTATGCATGTACGTCTGGATACCCGGTGAGCTTCGATGACATGTGCCTTCTGGAAATTTCTACCTTGAAACAGGTGTATGGTAACCGGGTGGGCGCCATTGCGTTTTCTGGGCACCATCTTGGTATTGCTGCCGACATTGCTGCAATGACCCTTGGTGCGGAGTGGATTGAAAGGCACTTTACACTCGACAGGACACTGAAAGGTACAGATCACGCTGCGAGCCTGGAGCCCGATGGAATGAGGCGTTTGTGCCGCGATATTAGGAATGTGGGAAAGGCGATGCGTCATAAAGCCTCTGATATTCTTGATGTCGAAGTCGTTCAGAGAAAAAAGCTTAAATGGCTTCCGCAGAGGTAAAAGGGGCGCCCATGAGTAACCGAAAGAAAGTGGTCGCTATAATACCCGCTCGTGGTGGCTCAAAGGGTGTCCCTGGGAAAAACCTCAGAAAAGTCGGCGGTGTGCCGCTGGTCGCGCGAAGCATCGAGGCCGCTTCTTCATCTGAACGGATCGATGCTGTTTATGTTACAAGCGATGATCCATCTATTCTCAAGCTGGCCACGGAGTGCGGCGCGATTGCAATCAATCGTCCGTTGGAACTGGCCCGGGATGAGTCTTCGTCGGAGGATGCCCTCGTCCATGCCCTTCTGCTGATAGAGGCAGGTGGCGACAAGCCGGAAATAGTTGTGTTCCTTCAATGCACCTCGCCGTTCACCACCGCTGACGACATCAACGCGCTCGTCGATGCGCTGAATGACGAGACATTTGACTGCTCCCTGACGGTCAGTCGCGATCACAGCTTTCTTTGGCGGCTTTCAGCTGATGGAAGCGGAAAGGGCGTGAACCATGACGAAACCGCGATCCGACAAAGGCGCCAGGACCGCGAAGCGCAATTTCGTGAGAACGGAGCCGGCTACGCCATGCGTGTCGGTCCATTCCTTGAAAGACGACATCGCTTTTGCGGACCTGTTGCTTTGGTAGAGACGCTGTTTCCGCCCATTGAAATAGATGAGCCCGGAGACATTGAGCTTGCAGAGGCACTGTCTCGGAGAATGGGATCCGGTCCTATCCCAGAGAGCAGTCTGGCGTCCATTCGTGCTCTGGTGACTGATTTCGATGGCGTTCACACGGATGATTTCGTTTATGTGAGGGACGATGGGCATGAGCATGTGCGGTGCTCCCGTTCCGATGGAATGGGCATCGAAATGTTGCGGAACTTGGGTATCCCCACGCTCATCCTGTCGAAGGAGAGCAACCCGGTGGTGACGCGCCGGGCTCAGAAATTGAGATCCGAGGTGCTTCAAGGTGTTGACGACAAGCTGGATGTCCTTCGCACATGGATGGCGTCTCACGGCTTCCGCCCTGAGGAAGTGGCCTACATTGGCAATGACATCAACGACGTAAGTTGCCTTCTTGCGGTTGGTCTGCCTTGCGTTCCGTGTGACGCACACCCCGAGGCACGCAGAAATGCAAAGCTGATTCTTTCTTCGGGCGGGGGAGCCGGTGCCATCCGGGAGTTTGCCGAGCTTTTGATCGCGGCACGGAGCTGACCCGATGGGCGTGCGCATTTCCTTCAAAGAAGAATAAGTGCGCTCGCACTATGTCTTGTGTTCATTGATTGAGTGTAAGGAGTTGCTGTGAGCTCGATACTTTTACGCCCTTTTATACAGCATATCTTGAGCGATAATATTGATCGAATTGTGTTGGTGTCCAATGACCCTCGCATTGCGCCGGAGGCGTTTGACTTGCTGAGGCTGTCCGAGCGCGATGTCGTGGTTCAATTTAATCACAGCGCGCATAACAAGCTGATCGCCCCAACAAGTTGCGCAAAAGGATATTTTTTCCAGTCCAATCATTTGGGTGGCCACTGGGGCATTGATGATAATGGTAAGGCCCGTTTCGCTTTACCGTCGGACGCGCTCGGGCCGGTGGGATACTTTTTTCTGCACAGATACGGAAATACATTTGAATTGTTTCGAGAAAATGTTTCCGAATCGAGCACAATCGATGTAATAAGAGTTTTCGAAAAACATAATGAGCCATGGAAGAGTTTAATTCATAAAAATAATTACCCAAAAGATAAGGCGCCAACGGCAGGCTTCATAGGTGTACAGGTTATTAGATCTCTTTCGCAATGGCGTTCTGCTGTATTTGGAAATCCTCTTCGCATTATATTGTTGGGGTTTACCGGGTCGTATCCGAAAAACACCAATCCGTGGAATGGTCATGACTATGAGTATGAGCAATGCATGTTGCGATCAATGTCCGAGATCGTCAGGTTGGATTTCTCAGGATGTTTGCTTGCATCCGAATAGGAGCCATGCCTCGAGTGGGCGACGTATCCATTAGTGCGACACCCACTCGGAATGTGGATTCCGGATTGCAGATTTTGTACCCTCAAAATGATTGTCGGCGAAGATGAAATCCTCTGCAGAAGAAAAATACCTTTTTCGCGGCGAAGTGATTTTGTTTGCGGAACAGGGCAGCCAAGCGCCACAGGTGTATTTTTACAGTGATGTCGGCATTGGTCATAGAGACCCTGTTTTGGTAGATGACGAGTTGCAGAGAATTTTTTATGAAGAGTATTATAGGAGAAATCCTAACAGGCAAGTGGCTCCATCCACTGCATGGGGGGGCAGTAGATCGGATGCTCAAATTCAGTATTTGGAAGATAAATCGCAATTATACCTTTATGAAAACATTCGGTTTCTTGAGATTGGTTTTGAGCGCGCTGACCTCGGCGCATCTCTTCGAAGGCGGATTCCTGGCACGTTCGGTGATGCGGTCATAATTTCGGAGATAGCGCGGGATGCGGTAAGGAATACCGCCAACCTGTCCGCGATCCTTCCCAGGATCGAGGCTGCCCATGGACTCTATGATGTGATTTTTTCGTCGCACGCTATTAAATATAGTTCAAATATAGAGAATGATATAGCTCGAGTTGATGAGGTCCTTCGTCCTGGAGGAGTCGTGTTTCTTGAGGTTCCGAACTGCAATTCGGAATTTTATCGCTATAACGGCATCGAAAATAGCACAAACTATTATTTTAATGAGCGCGGATTGCATAGCATAAGTGAGTACGTTGGCTGGGAGGTTCAGGATATAAGTCATTGGGGAATCGATTGGTATCAATACAAAAAGGAAAATAAAAAATTGACTCTACAGAAGAATGAGTCCGGAGTGTGGGTTCGTGCGGTTTTTCGGAAGAATATTTCTTCATAGAGCTTTATTCATGCACTCTTACGCTTGGCCACCGGGCGGGGCGACCGGGCGGCGGAGCGCGCCGCCGCGGCGGGCGGTCGAGCCGGTCGTCAGTCCGATGCGGGCTTGCGGTCCGGCCGCTGCTGCCCGGTCGCGCGGGCGAGCCGGTCCAGCGTGCCC
>JAEZHQ010000379.1 GCA_023416455.1 Pseudomonadota bacterium
TGGAAGGTTGTGGGGGGCGGAGGCTGACCTTCTTTCGGAAGGGTTTGACCCGCCGGCGCCGGCTGAACCGCAAGCTTCCCCTTGGCGCACCGCGGCAACCTGTCATAATCCCTCGAACGGACGGGCAGGCGGAGAGACAGCCTCATGAATCTGACACCGCGCGAGAAGGACAAGCTTCTCGTCGCCATGGCCGCCTTCGTGGCGCGGCGCCGGCTGGAACGTGGCGTGAAGTTGAACCACCCGGAGGCGGTGGCGCTCATCACCGATTTCGTGGTCGAGGGCGCGCGCGACGGCCGCAGCGTGGCCGAGCTGATGCGCGACGGCGCCACGGTGCTGACCCGCGATCAGGTCATGGACGGCATCGCCGAGATGATCCACGAGATCCAGGTGGAGGCCACCTTCCCGGACGGCACCAAGCTGGTCACCGTCCACCAGCCGATTCGCTGAGGGGAGCGCTTTCATGAAACCCGGTGAAATCCTTCCCGCGGCGGGCGAGATCGAGCTGAACGCCGGCCGCGATACGGTGGAGCTGGACGTCGCCAACGCCGGCGACCGGCCGATCCAGGTCGGCTCCCACTATCATTTTTTCGAGACCAACCCCGCGCTGAGCTTCGACCGCGACAAGGCGCGCGGCTTCCGCCTGGACATCCCGGCGGGAACGGCGGTGCGCTTCGAGCCGGGCCAGACCCGCCGCGTGCGGCTGGTCGCCTACGGCGGCGCACGGGTGGTGATCGGTTTCAACGGCAAGGTCGACGGCGCCCTCTAAGGGTGCGGGGCGGAGGGCAACAGGGACATGGCGCATCGCATCGACCGGGCCGAATACGCGGCCCTCTACGGCCCCACCGTGGGCGACCGGCTGCGGCTGGCCGACACCGACCTGATCGTGGAGGTGGAGAAGGACCACACCGTCTACGGTGAGGAGGTGAAGTTCGGCGGCGGCAAGGTGATCCGCGACGGCATGGGGCAGAGCCAGGTCTCCCGCCAGGGCGGTGCCGTGGACACCGTCGTCACCAACGCGCTGATCATCGACCATTGGGGAATCGTCAAGGCCGACATCGGCATCCGCGACGGGCGCATCGCCGCCATCGGCAAGGCCGGCAACCCCGACGTCCAGCCGGGCGTCACCATCGTCGTCGGGCCGGGGACCGAGGTCATCGCCGGCGAGGGCAAGATCGTCACCGCCGGCGGGGTCGATTCGCACATCCACTTCATCTGTCCGCAGCAGGTGGAGGAGGCGCTCTGTTCCGGCGTCACCACCATGCTGGGCGGCGGCACCGGGCCGGCGGCCGGCACCTCGGCCACCACCTGCACGCCCGGCCCCTGGCACATGGCGCGCATGCTCCAGGCCGCCGAGGGGCTGCCCATCAACCTGGGCTTCTTCGGCAAGGGCAACGCCAGCCGCCCCGAGGCGCTGGTCGAGCAGATCGCCGCCGGCGCCTGCGGGCTGAAGCTGCACGAGGACTGGGGCACCACCCCGGCGGCCATCGACGCCTGCCTGACGGTGGCCGAGGAGATGGACGTCCAGGTGGCCATCCACACCGACACGCTGAACGAGTCGGGTTTCGTGGAGAACACCGTCGCCGCCTTCAAGGGCCGCAACATCCACGCCTTCCACACCGAAGGGGCGGGCGGCGGCCATGCCCCCGACATCATCAAGCTGGCCGGGCTGGCCAACGTGCTGCCCTCCTCGACCAACCCGACCCGGCCCTTCACCGTCAACACGGTGGACGAGCATCTCGACATGCTCATGGTCTGCCACCACCTGAGCCCGCGCATCCCCGAGGACGTCGCCTTCGCCGAGAGCCGGATCCGGCGCGAGACCATCGCGGCGGAGGACATCCTGCACGACCTCGGCGTCTTCTCGATGCTGAGTTCCGACAGCCAGGCCATGGGCCGGGTCGGCGAGGTGGTCATCCGCACCTGGCAGACCGCCCACAAGATGAAGGTCCAGCGCGGCCGGCTGGCCGAGGAGACCGGCGACAACGACAACGCCCGGGTCAAGCGCTACATCGCCAAATACACCATCAACCCGGCGCTGGCGCACGGCATCGCCCACGCCGTCGGATCGGTCGCGGTGGGCAAGCTGGCCGACCTCGTGCTGTGGTCGCCGGCCTTCTTCGGCGTGAAGCCCGACATGGTGCTGAAATCCGGCACCATCGCGACGGCGCTCATGGGGGATCCCAACGCCTCCATCCCGACGCCGCAGCCGGTCCATTACCGCCCCATGTTCGGGGCCTACGGCCGCGCGCTCGCCGACGCCTGCGTGACCTTCGTCAGCCAGGCCGCGCTGGAGCGCGACCCGGCGCGGGCGCTGGGCCTGAACCGCGAGCTGGTGGCGGTGCGGGGCGTCCGGTCGGTCGGCAAGAAGCAGATGATCCACAACGATTCCACACCCCACATCGAGGTCGATCCGGAAACCTACGAGGTGCGCGCCGACGGCCAGCTCCTCACCTGCGAGCCGGCGGAGGTGCTGCCCATGGCGCAGAGGTATTTCCTGTTCTGAGGTTTCCATCCGGTGATCGGCGTTTTCGATTCCGGCCACGGCGGGCTGACCGTGCTGCGCGCGCTGGCGGCGGCGGCCCCCGAACGGCCCTTCGTCTATCTGGGTGACCACGCGGCCGCCCCCTACGGCCCGCGCAGCGAGGAGGACATCTACCGCCTCACCCGGCGCGGGGTGGAGCGGCTGTTCGCGCGCGACTGCCGGCTGGTCGTCCTGGCCTGCAACACGGCCGCCGCGGTGGCCCTGCGGCGCCTCCAGCAGGACTGGCTGCCCCGCGCCCATCCCGGGCGCAACGTCCTGGGCGTGCTGGTGCCGATGGTCGAGGCCATCACCCGCGTGCCCTGGATGCAGGACGGCCCCGCCGCCGGCTGGCGGCCCGAGCCGCGCACGGTCGGCGTCTTCGCCACCCCGGCCACCGTCGCCTCGGGCTCCTTCCCGCGCGAGATCGGGAAGCGGGCGCCGGACGTGCGGGTGGTGCAGCAGGCCTGCCCCGACCTCGTCCCGCTCATCGAGCGGGGGGCACCGGACGCCGCCCTGGCCCCGGCGGTGCGCGGCTATGTGGCGGCCCTGCTGGAGCGGCTGGACGGCCGGCCGCCCGACGCGGTGGTGCTGGGCTGCACCCATTACCCGCTGGTCGCCCCGCACTTCGCCGCGGCCCTGCCGCCGGGGGTGGAGATTCTGTGCCAGCCGACCCTGGTCGCCCGGTCGCTGGAGAACTACCTGGAGCGCCACCCGGAATACGCCCCCCCGGCGCGCGGCCCGGCGGACCCGGTCTTCCTCACCACGGGGGCGGCGGAACCGGTCGGCGCGCTCGCCGGACGCTTTTTCGGCCGGCCAACCCCTTTCGAACGGCTGATCCCATGACCGACACGCTTCGCCGCGCCACCCGGGCGCACGGCCGCGGCCACTGGCCGGCCGAGCGCGCCGCCGGCACCGTCACGCTGGCCTTCGACGACCGCCACCGGCGGCGCCTGCGCATGGCCGACGATTCCGGCGCCGACTTCCTGCTCGACCTGCCGCGCGCCGTGGCGCTGGAGGACGGCGACGGGCTGGAGCTGGAGGACGGCCGCTTCCTGCGCGTCGTCGCCGCCGACGAGGAACTCATGGAGGTGCGCTGCGGCGCCGGGGCGGAGCGCTTCGCCCGCATCGCCTGGCACCTCGGCAACCGCCACCTGCCGGTGCAGATCGTCGGCGAGACGATCCGGCTGCGCCGCGACCACGTGATCGAGGCCATGCTGCGCGGGCTCGGCGCCTCGGTGGAGCCGATCCGCGCGCCCTTCGCGCCGGAGGGCGGGGCCTACGCCGGGGGCGGGCACGGTCATGACCACGGGCACGGTCATGACCATGCCCATGACCATGGGCACCACGGCCATGGGCATCATCACGACCACGACCACGACCACGACCACGGCCATGCCCATGACCATGACCATGGACGCGGCTGACGGCGCCGTGCCCGGCCTGTGCGGCGGCGCGGTGTCGGCCGGCCAGCTCACCCGGCTGCTGGCCTGGCTGTCGCCCTCCTTCCCGGTCGGCGGCTTCTCCTACAGCCACGGCATCGAGGCGGCGGTCGAGCGGGGGCTGGTCCATGACCGCGACACGCTGGTGCGCTGGCTGGACGGCGTCCTGCGCCACGGCGCCGGGCGCAGCGACGGCATGCTGTTCGCGGCGGCCCACCGGGCGGTCCGCGCCGGCGACGAGGCGGGCTTCGCCTGGGCGGTGGAGCGCGCCGATACCCTGCGCGCCTCGGCGGAGACGGCGCTGGAGAGCCGCGCCCAGGGCCAGGCCTTCCTGACCGCCCTGCGCGCGGCCTGGCCG
>JAEZHQ010000388.1 GCA_023416455.1 Pseudomonadota bacterium
GTGGTTTGGAGCCTGTCCTTGGAGACCGACTCCGAAGGGTCTGCCTTCATCTCTCGCACAGCTTTCCACACAATCCGTCAGTTCATGACGAACCTCCTTCTTGTGTGCGCCTGCGGCGCACTCTCGATACGCCAGTCCGTCGCGCCAGAAGGACGTGAAGATAAAATACATCCATCTCACCGACCTATACCTCAGGCGGATGTGGTGGACGCGGCCCGGGTGGCGGGCCGCCCTCCTGCCCGTCGTCCATCGGCGCGGCGTCCGGAGCCGCGTCCGGCGGCCCGCCGGGCGGCGGCGCGTAGGCCCCGACGAGGATCGCCGGGATCTCGCGCGCCAGCCTCTCGCGCGACATCATCGCGAGATCGGCTGCCGCCGTGGGGTCGAGATCGACCAGCGCGGCGCGCAGCTCCGGCATGAGCCGGGCGACGGCGCCCTCGTCGCCCAACAACGCCCGGCGCATCCACCGCGCCTGCGTCCGGGGCGTTACCCGGTACCGCGCCTCGGCGGCCTGACGGTGGCGCTCCCGGTACTCCGTCAAGGTCTCGCCGGGGCTCGCGTCACCGAACCCCGCCAGCCCGTGGACCACCTCCGGCGGGCGTCCCGCCGCCGCCGGACGACGGGACGCCGACGGGACGGCGGGGCGTGGCACCGGCCGGCGCAGCAGTCCGGCCGCCATCTCCACGACGGCCGTCGCTACCGTCAGGGCCAGCGCGACCATGAACGTCCCCTCCAGGCTCGCGACCAGATCCCGCACGACCGCCGACGCCATCGGCGTGCCGTTCCGGCCGCGCCTCTTGCGGCGCCGCTCCCGCGTCAGCGTTGCCCGGCGTTGTGCAACCTCCCAACAGGAGGGAGATGGGCGAGACGGGAAAGGTTTTGGCATGGTGGTCTCCTCGGTAGCTGCGACACAGTGGCAGACCAATTGGCAAGACAGTTCGTTGAAGTGCGGATCCACCAGCAGTCAGATGCGCGCCAGCGATACCCCGTGAAAGGACGCTGTTGACTGCGGAGCTTTGCGGTGTATAGGATAAATGAGAACGAAAAGTGATCAGGAGTATGTTATGGCTTCTATCCGTGAAAATGCGTTCTTGCTGCTGAAGCGTATACATGAAGTGGCCCGTGGCGACGTTGAGCAGATAGTTACAACTAGAAAGATAGTTTCTGAGTTTGGAATGAATGAAGATGATGCTGCGGCAGCAGTTAATTATCTGGATGGAGAGTATCTGGTTAAGGCCATTGGAGAGGTTGGAAACAGGATTCCGCGTGTATTTATAACGACGAGCGGCGTGAATGCCATAGAGGATGCGCTTCGGAATCCTAGAATAAATACACACTATTTCCCCGCTGCTCAAAATGTTATCAACAACAATGTCATAAATATTAATAACAATTCAGGTCATATACAGCAAGGCAACGTAAACTCAATACAGAGCAACGTTTCATCAAGTAACGTTCTGCGTATGGATTTGCATTCTCTTTGTTTGGAATTGGGGCGTCTAAGGGAAGCTCTTGTTAAAGAGGCAAGAACGTCAGAGCAATTCGGGGCATTGGCCGAAGTGGTAGCAGCCGAAGAGGCGGCAAATAAAGGTGACGAGCCGGGCACTCGGAATGCCTTGGCGAAGCTGAAGGGCGCTGGAAAATGGGTTATTGCGACCGCAGAGAAAATCGGGATCTCACTGGCGGCGGCAGCCATCAAGAGTCAGGCAGGCCTATGAGCCAGTGGATGGAGCGTTGACAACAACACCGCTGTGTACCATTACTGTGGATCAACCGAGGCCGCAGCAGGCCCCGGAGCCGAAAAGGCGATTTGTTGACAACGCCTTGCCCCAGATGTGGCTTATCCTCCCCGTGGGGACGCCACTTCCCGCCACGCGCACCGACCGAACCGGCCGGCATCCGCGCGGCCAAGGCCCGGCGCACGCGAGGCCCGGCCACGCCGGCCTGCCTCTCCTCCTCCGGCCAACTCCTTCGCTTCCGCATTCCGTTCTCACCGATTGCCGGTGATACCGACCGCACCGACGGGCGTCAGCGCCGCCGGGCGCAGCGATCCGCCATGCGGGCCGGACCCGCACCGGGCCGGCGTGCCCTTCGGACGGCGACCCGACCGCCAAGGCGACCGCGGTCGAAACGGCGCGGGCGGGGCACGCCGGGCCGGGCAACGGATGCCAAGACGCGGAACACTCCCGGCCCAGGGGGCACGGGAGTGTGGGTGTGGTTCGGTTGGCGGGCGGGGTTTGGCCGGTGCCGAACGCGCGCCCACCGCCGGATGGTCAGGCCGGTCCGTCCAGCGCCTCGGTCAGCTCCGGCACCGCCTTGAAGAGGTCGGCGGCGAGGCCGTAGTCGGCGACCTGGAAGATGGGCGCCTCCTCGTCCTTGTTGATGGCGACGATGACTTTGCTGTCCTTCATGCCGGCGAGGTGCTGGATGGCGCCGGAGATGCCGACCGCGACGTAGAGGTCCGGGGCCACGATCTTGCCGGTCTGCCCGACCTGGTAGTCGTTGGGAACGAAGCCGGCGTCCACCGCCGCGCGGCTGGCGCCGACGGCGCCGCCCAGCCTGTCGGCCAGGGCATCGAGAAGCGTGAAGTTGTCGCCGGACTGCATGCCGCGGCCGCCCGACACCACCACACGGGCGGAGGTAAGCTCCGGACGCTCCGACTTGGTCAGCTCCTGCCCGACGAAGCGCGACGTGCCGGCCGCGGTGGTCGCCGCGACGCTCTCCACCGGCGCCGAGCCGCCCTCGGCCGCCGCCGCCTCGAAGGCGGTGGTGCGCACCGTGGCGACCTTGACGGCGTCCGACGACCGGACGGTGGCGATCGCGTTGCCGGCGTAGATCGGGCGGGTGAAGGTGTCGGCGCCTTCCACCGACAGGATGTCGGAGATCTGCGCCACGTCCAGCAGGGCGGCGACGCGCGGCAGCAGGTTCTTGCCGGCCGAGGTGGCGGGGGCCAGAACGTGGCTGTAGCCGCCCTTGGCGGTCTCGGCGACCAGAGGGGCGAGCGCCTCGGGCAGCTGGTGCTCCAGATCGGCGGAGTCGGCCAGCAGGACCTTGGCGACGCCGGCGATCGTCGCGGCGGCCTCGGCCACGGCGCGGGCACCCTGGCCGGCGACCAGGACGTGGACCTCGGAGGCGAGCTGCGACGCGGCGGTCACGGCGTTCAGCGTGGCGGGCTTCAGGCGGGCGTTGTCGTGCTCCGCGATGACGAGAACGGCCATGTCAGATCACCCGCGCTTCGTTCTTGAGCTTGTCCACGAGAGCGGCCACGTCGGCCACCTTGATGCCGGCCTTGCGCTTGGGCGGTTCCTCCACCTTCAGCGTCGTCAGGCGCGGCGCCACGTCCACGCCCAGGCCGTCCGGCGTGAGGGTGTCCAGCGGCTTCTTCTTGGCCTTCATGATGTTGGGCAGCGACGCATAGCGCGGCTCGTTCAGGCGCAGGTCGGCGGTGACCACCGCCGGGAGCCGGAGTTCGACCGTCTCCAGCCCGCCGTCGACCTCGCGCGTCACGGTGAGGCTGCCCGCCCCCGGAGCGATCCTGGAGGCGAAGGTGCCCTGCGGCCAGCCGAGCAGGGCGGCCAGCATCTGGCCGGTCTGGTTGCAGTCGTCGTCGATGGCCTGCTTGCCCAGAATCACGATCTGCGGCTGCTCCCTCTCGACCAGCGCCTTGAGCGCCTTGGCGACGGCGAGCGGCTGCAACTCCGCGTCGGTCTGCACCAGGATGGCGCGGTCGGCGCCCATGGCGAGCGCCGTGCGCAGCGTCTCCTGGGCACCCGTCGGGCCGAGGCTGACGACGATGACCTCCGACGCCGTGCCGCCCTCCTTCAGGCGCACCGCCTCTTCGACGGCGATCTCGTCGAAGGGGTTCATCGACATCTTGACGTTGGCGGTCTCCACACCCGAGCCGTCCGCCTTCACGCGGATCTTCACGTTGTGGTCGACCACCCGCTTCACCGGGACGAGAATTTTCATGGATTGCTATCCTGATGACGACCGGCCGCGTCAGGCCGCTCCGAGGAACGCTTCGCGGACGAAGTCGTCGCTGGCAAGCTCGGCGCTCGCCCCCTCGCGCGTGACGCAGCCCTTTTCGATGACGTAGGCATATTCGCTGGATTCAAGCCCGCGGCCGACGTCCTGCTCGACCAGGAGAATGCGCACCCCCTCCCGGGACAGTCCGGCGATCAGATCGAAGAGCTGGTCGACGATGATGGGCGCCAGCCCTTGCGACGGCTCGTCCAAAAGCAGCAGCTTGGGGTCGGCCATCATCGCGCGGGCAATGGCGAGCATCTGCTGCTCGCCGCCGGACATCATGCCGGCCACCTGGGAGATCCGTTCGGCCAGCCGCGGAAAGCGCGCAAGCTCGCGATCCATGCAGCGGCGCAGGCTGGCGGCGTCCCGGCCGAATCCCCCCATCTGAAGGTTCTCGCGCACGGTCAGCGTCGGGAAGGTGCCGCGCCCTTCCAGCACCATGCGGACGCCGCGGCGCGCGATGTCGTGGGGGGCCAGCCCGTCGAGGCGTTCGCCCTCGAACTCCACGGCGCCGGAGCGGTTCGGCAACAGGCCGCAAATGGCGCGCAACAGGGTGGATTTGCCGGCACCGTTGGATCCCAGGATGCTGACCACCCGGTGTTCGGCGAGATCGAGGTTGATCCCTTGCAGGATCGGCAGCTCCGGCCGGTAGCCGCCCGACAAGTCAGTGACGCGAAGCATAGCGGCTCCCCAGGTAGACCTCGATGACGGCGGGATTCCGGACCACCTCGTCGGGCGGGCCTTCCGAGAGTTTCGCCCCCTGCGCCAGCACCACGACGCGGTGGCACAGGCGCACGACGGCGCGCACGTCGTGCTCGACGAAGATGATGCTGACCCCATCCCCGTTGATCTGGCGCAGGATGCCCAGCACCTCGTCGCCTTCCGCCGGGTTCAGCCCCGCCAGAACCTCGTCGGTCATGATCAGCAACGGGTTGGTGGCAAGCGCGCGGGCGATCTCCACCCGCTTCTGCTCGCTGACGGTCAGGCGCTCGGCCGGCTGCCGGGCGACGTCCGCCAGGTCGCACAAGGCCAGCGCCCGGCGGGTGCACTGCTCGGCGCTCATCCCGCCCTGCCGCTCGCGGGGGCGGAAGAGGCTGGCGACGTGGACGTTCTCCCACACCGTCATGCCTGCCAGCAGCGACGCCGACTGGAAGGTGCGGGCGGCGCCCCGCGCGCAGACCTCGTTCGGCCGAAGCCCGTGCAAAGGCCGTCCTTCGAGGTGGATCGCCCCTTCCGACGGCGGCACGATGCCGGAGACGAGATTGAACAGCGTCGATTTCCCCGCCCCGTTCGGCCCGATCAGACCCAGCACCTCGCCACGCCGCAGCTCGAACGACACGTCGCGGACCGCGAAGACGCCGCCATAATTCTTGCTCAGCCCCTCCACCTTCAGAAGAACGTCATCGTGCATGGCCGGGCCTCCCTTCCGTGCGCAAAGCGATGGTGGCGTGGCCGTCCCCTTTCACCGCGCCCGGTTTGGGCGTCCCGGAGCGGCGGTTCAGGCGCTCCTCCAGGTCCCACAGCCAGCTCACGATGCCGCCCGGCTTGTAGGTGATGATGAGGACGATCAGCAGCCCGTAGATCAGGCGGTGGTATTCCAGGAAATTGCCCCAGGCGATCTGGTCGATGACGCTGAGCACGATGCCGCCGAGGATCGGCCCGAGGATGGTGCCGATGCCGCCGAAGATGGAGATCAGGATCATGTTCAGCGTGATGGTCACGTCGAACATGCTCTCGGTGGAGATGTAGGTCATGAAGGGGGCGAAGGCGGCGCCGATGACGCCCGGCCAAACGGCGCTGGCGGCGAAGGCGATGGCCTTGTAGCGCGTCGTCGGAATGCCGATGGAGGAGGCCAGGACCTCGTCCTTGTGCAGGGCGTGAAGCGCGAACCCGGTCTTGGAGCGCAGCAGGTAGATGACCGAGATCACCGTGCCGCACAGCAGCCCGACGAACAGCACGTAGCTGCCGTTCAGCGACAGCGGCGACGGCACCGTCCATCCCATGTCCCACGACTTGAAGCCGCGGGTGAACTCCCACTTGTGGATCAGCGTCTCCACCGCCAGCAGGGCCGCCAGCGTCGACAGCGCGAAGTACAGCCCCTTCTGCCGGAACATCGGCAGGAACACCAGCGAGAACACCGCCGCCACGATCCCGCCGGCCGCCATGCCGACGGCCATCGGAAGCTCGTAGCGCACCATGACGATGGCCGCGGTGTAGGCACCAAGGCCGAAGAACACGCTGTGCCCGAAGCTCGGGTAGCCGGTGACGCCGCCGATCACGTTCCAGGAGCTGGCAAGCGCGATGTTCACGAAGATGAACACCAGGAGGCGCACCCAGTAGTCGTTGGCGAACAGCGGCACGGCCAGCAGCGCCACGCCGAACAGCAGCATCGCCAGGGCTTGGCGGTGCGGTGATCCGTCACGCAGATCACGGCACGCCTTCAGGAAGCGACCCATCGTCCCCTCTCTCACTTGCGGGCCGCGGTGCCGAAACCGAACAGGCCCTGCGGCCGGATCAGAAGGACCACGATCAGCACCGCGAAGATGACCGCCGGCGCCAGCGTCGGCAGGTGGTAGTAGGCGGCGAAGTTGAGCACGCCGTAGAACAGCCCGCCGAGCAGTGCGCCGACCATGCTGCCGAGCCCGCCGATGATCACCACCAGGAAGGCGTCCACCGTCCAATGGAAGTGCATGTAGGGGGCCATCGGGCTGAGCGAGATGAACAGACCGCCGGCAAGCCCGGCCCACACCCCGGCGACGACCATGGTCTTCTCGAAGGTGCGGCCGATGTCGATGCTGCAGAGCTGCGCGGAATCCCGGTTGTCGCGGCAGGCGCGCACGGCGCGGCCGAACTGCGTGTAGTTGAGGATCGCGAACAGCGCCCCGGCGGAGGCCAGCCCGACCAGGAAGACCAGCACGTCGAAGGTCGGAATGAACTTGCCGGCGATCTCGATCACCGGCGGCAGGCCGGTGTCGACGCGCAGCAGCCGTTCCTCCGTACCCCAGAAGCGGATGCCCAGCTCGGTGATGACGATGGCGATGCCGAAGGTCTGCACCAGCACCATCAGCGGGTGCAGCCGGAAGGTCTTGGCGATGAAGGCGCGCTGCATCACCCCGGCGAGAAGGCCGGTCGCCGCCGCCGCGAGCGCCAGCCCGATCAGGTACGGCACGCCGACCTGGGCGACCAGATAGTGGGTCAGCAGCCCGCCGAACACCACCAGCACCCCATGGGCGAAGTTGACGATCCCGACGACGCCCAGAACCAGCGAGAACCCGAAGGCGGCCAGCGCGAACAGCGCGCCGCGCAGGATGCCGAAGATGACGATGTCGTCCATGATCTGCGGCCTACCCCATGGCTTGAGAAAAGCAAAAAGAAGCCGGCCGGGGCGCCGCGCCCCGGCCGGCAGGGGGAGATCACGCCCAGGGCTGCTTCGGATAGACCCCCTCGGCCTCCGCCAGTTCGGAGGGGAAGATCACCTTGACCTCGGGCTCCGCGCCCTGCCACTGGATCACCGGCGCGCCGCCACGCTCGATGCGCCCGCGCTTGTCGAAGGAGATCGGACCCCAAACGGTCTCCAGACTCACCTTCTGGACCCGCTCGCGCAGCGCCGCCTGATCGAAGGGGTTCTTCGGATCGGCATCGCGCAGCGCGGCCTCATAGACCATCGGCAGCGCGTAGGCCATGGCGGCGTGGTAGGTCGGCTCGTAGCCGTAGACCTTCTTGAAGGCGGCGGAGAAGTCGGCCGGGCTCTTGAAGTGCGGGTCGGTGTACTTGAACTGCGGCAACCAGAAGGTGACGCCGTAGACGTCGGTCAGCTTCTTGCCCAGCGTCTGCTTGACGGTCGGGCTGGTGGTCAGGTGGCCGCCGATGAACGCCTTGGGGTTGACGCCCAGCGCCGACATCTCCTCGACCAGCTTGATGCAGATGACGTCCCAGCCGGTGTTGTAGAGGATGTCGATCTCGCCGGCCCCGCGCAGCTTCAGCGCCGTCGGCCGCAGATCCTGGACCTTCATCGGCAGGACGTCCTCGAACACCAGCTCCAGGCCGTGCTCCTTGACCTTCTCCTTCACGCCTTCCGCCATCTCGCGGTAGACGGGGTCGTCCATGGTGATCAGCGCCACCCGCTTCGGCGCGGGCGAACGCTTCACCAGGTAATCCATGGCGAAGGCCGGGTAGCGCTTGCTCGCCGCGATCAGCGTGAAGGTGGTGTGGCCGCCGATCTCCTCGTCGACGCGCTCCGACGCGGCGCCGCCCTGGATGGTGATCCGCTTGTGCTTGGCGGCGATGGCGCCCTGGGCCAGCACCGTGTCGGTGCCGTAGCTGCCGGCGATCAGGTCGACGCGGTCGGAGGAGATCAGCTTCTCGGTGAGCTGCGCGGTGCGCGACGCGTTGTTCTCGTCGTCGTAGATCGTCCACTTCACCGTGCGCGGCTGACCGGCCACGGTCATCTTGCCGCCGGCCATCCTGGTCCAGAAATCGTAGCCGTCCTTATAGATCTTCGAGACCTTCTCGTACGGGCCGGTCAGGGGAAGCGACGCGCCGATGTGCACCACGTCGTTCGCCGCCTGGGCGCTCCGGATGATCCCCGGGCAAAGGCCGGCCGCGCCGATCACGCCGGCACCGGCGACCGCGCCTTTCATCAGGGTGCGTCGCGACACGGCAGCCGCACCGACCGTCTTCACTTCCTTCGACATTGCATCCCTCCCTGGATTTCGGCGTGCTGCTCCACGCGCTGCGTGCAGTCCGCCTTTGATTACTATGATATGCACACCTCGCCGACCGGTCAACTTCAAACAAACACCTGTTTGAATTTCTGCGTCCGGTCGGCGCCCGATTTCTCTATTTCGTTCAAGCCTCTATGATGGCGATGTTGGCACCCACTTCAACGGTGTCATCGACAGAGGCGAGAATCTCGACGATCCGGCCGGATGCCGGGGCCGGTATCTCGAAGGTGGCCTTGTCGGCCTCGATGGTCGCGATCACCTCGCCCGCGGCGACCTCGTCGCCTTCCTTCTTCAGCCACTCGCGGACGGTGGCTTCCTCGATGGTGAGCCCCAGCTTCGGCAGCTTGACCTTGACGCGCATGCCTTATCTCCTGTTCCGGTTCAGCGCCCGACGTAGCGGGCCGGCCGCTTCTCCAGGAAGGCACGCATGCCCTCCTTCTGGTCCTCCGTGCCGAAGAGCAGGAGGAACTCGCGCAGCTCATACTCCAGCCCCAGCGGCTGGGGCATCTCACCGCCGACATTGACCGACGACTTGGCCGCCGCCAGCGCCAGCGGCGCCTTGGCGGCCAGCGTGCCGGCCAGGTCGCGCACCGCTCCTTCCAGCGCGTCGTCGGGGACGCAGCGGTTGGCGAGATGCAGGGACACCGCCTCGGGTCCGGGGATCAGGTTCCCCAGCATGAGGATTTCCTTGGCCTTCAGCCGGCCGACCCAGCGGGTCAGGCGCACCGCCGCCCCGGCGCCGGGGATGACGCCGATGTTGATCTCGGCAAGGCCGAAGCGCGCGGCCTCGCTGCACAGGACGAAATCGCAGCACAGCGACAACTCGGTCCCGCCGCCGGTGGCCCAGCCGTGCACGCCGGCGATGACCGGCTTCGGCATCGCCTCGATGCGGTCGAAGAGGTCGAGCCACAGCCGGTTGTAGGCGAGCATCTCGAACGGCGTCCGGTCGGCCAGTTCGGTGATGTCGGCGCCGGCCGTGAAGGCCTTGCCGCCGTTGCCGACCAGCGCGACGACCCGGATGTCCGGGTTGGCCGCCGCGGCGTCGAGCGCCGCCGCCGTCTCGCGCAGGCACTGCATGTTCATCGCGTTGTGGACGCGCGGCCGGTTGAAGCGGATCCAGGCCAGCGGGCCTTCGGTCTCGCAGACGATGGTCTCGTAAGTGCTCATGGCGACCCCTCCCTCAGGCCGCGGCCAGCGCGCCGACCTCTTCGACGACCCGGTCCACGCTCGGCAGGTACAGTTTCTCAAGGGACGGCGTGAAGGGGCTGGGCGCGAAGGGCGGCGTGATGCGGATCGGCGGGCGCTTCAGGGCGGAGAAGGCCGCCTCGGTCACCCGCGCCACCACCTCCGCCCCCATCCCGCAAGGCCCCTGCGCCTCGTGCAGGACGGCCAGGCAGCCGGTCTTGCGCACCGACGCCAGGATGGTGTCCATATCCAGCGGGCTGGCGGAGCGCGGGTCGACGACATCGGTGGACACGCCGCCCCCGGCGAGCGCCGCCGCCGCCTTCACCGCCACCGGCACCATCTGCCCGAAGGCGACCAGCGTGACGTCCGTGCCCTCGCGCAGCACGGCGGCCTTGCCGATGGGCACCAGATGCTCCTCGCCCTCGTCCGGCGCCTCGCCGGAGGTTCCGATCAGCTTCTTGCCGAGCAGCACCAGCACCGGGTTGTCGTCGCGGATGGCCGCCTTGGTCAGCCCCAGCACGTCGGCCGGCGTCGCCGGCATCACCACCTTGAGCCCCGGAACATGGGCGAACCACGCCGCCAGGCTCTGCGAGTGCTGCGGCCCGGCGTTCACGCCGCCGCCGCCGAAGGTGTAGAGGGTCAGCGGCACGCTGACCTGCCCGCCCAGCATGTAGCGGAGCTTCGCCGCCTGGTTGACCAGCGGGTCCATGCAGCAGGTGAGGAAGTCCTCGAAGCCGATCTCGACGACCGGGCGCAGCCCGGTCATGGCGGCGCCGACCGCGGCGCCGACGAAGCCGTTCTCGGCGATCGGCGTGTCGCGCACCCGCAGCGGACCGAAGGCCGCGTGCAGGCCCCGCGTCTGGGCGAAGATGCCGCCGGAGGGGCCGACGTCCTCGCCGAACAGGACGACGCTCGGGTCGCGCTCCATCTCCTCGCGGAGCGCGCGGGTGAGCGCCTGATAGTATTTGATCTTCTTCATGGTTTCCCCGCTCAGGCCGCGTAGACGTCTTCGAGCATGGTGTGCGGCGCCGGACCCTGGTCGGCCTCGGCGAAGGCCACGGCGTCGGCGATGCGGCGGTCCGCCTCGGCGCGGGCCGCGTCGAGGTCCGGCGCGCCCAGGCCCAGCCCCTCCGCCTCCGCCTCGAAGCGGGCGATGGGATCGAAGGCGCCGGGGTTGTCGCGCTCCTCCGCCGTCTTGTAGGTCTGCGGATCGCCCTCGTAGTGGCCGTGCCAGCGGTAGGCCTTCGCCTCGATCAGCGTCGGCCCCTCGCCGGCGCGGGCGCGGGCCGCCGCCGCCGCGACCGCCGCATGGACGGCGACCGCGTCCTCGCCGTCCACCGTCACGCCGGGAAAGCCGTAGGACGCCGCCCGGTCGCTGATGCGGTCGATGCTGCAATGGACCGAGTAGGGCGACAGCTCGGCGTAGCGGTTCACCTCGCAGAAGAAGATGACCGGCAGCTTCCAGATGGCCGCCATGTTCATGGCTTCGTGCGCGGCGCCGGCCCCCGACGCGCCTTCACCGAAGAAGGCCAGCGCCACCGCGCCGGAGCCGGTGACCTGCGCGGTGAGCGCGGCGCCCACCGCCAGCGGCATGGACATGCCGACGATGCCGTTGGCCCCCAGCACGCCGGCGCTCACATCGGCGATGTGCATGGAACCGCCGCGCGCCTTGGCGTAGCCGCTGGCCCGGCCGAACAGCTCCGCCATCATGCGCGCGGGGTCGGCGCCCTTGGCGAGGCAGTGGCCGTGCCCGCGGTGGGTCGACGTGATGAAGTCGCGCGGCTCCAGCGCCAGGCAGGCCCCGGCGGCGCAGGCTTCCTGCCCGATGGACAGGTGGATGAAGCCCGGCAGTTCGCCGTCCCGGTAGCGCTGCGAGGCGACGGTCTCGAAGCGCCGGATCAGACACATGGTGTGGTACAGCGCGAGCGCGGTGTCGCGTCCGATGGCGGTCATGGCCGGTTCCCTCCGTCAGCAGCCGAGCGCGCGGGCGATCAGCAGACGCTGCACCTCGTTGGTGCCCTCCCCGATCTCCAGCATCTTGGATTCGCGGAAGAAGCGGTTGACCTTGAACTCGTGCATGAAGCCGTAGCCGCCGTGGATCTGGAAGGCGTCCAGCGCCGCCCTGGTCGCCAGCTCGGAGCCCATGGTCTTCACCATCGCCGCCTCGGTGTGGCAGTCCATGCCCTTGGAATGCATCCACGCCACGTAGTGGGTGAAGCGGCGCACCGCCTCGGCGTGGGTCGCCATGTCGGCCAGCTTGGCCTGGACGAGCTGGAAGCTGGAGATCGGCTGGCCGAACTGCCGCCGGTCCTTGGCGTAGGCCACGGACTCCTCCAGGCAGGCGCGGACCAGCGACGCCCCCAGCGCGCCGAAGACGATGCGCCCGAGGTTGAGCGCGCCCAGCGCCTGGCGGAGCCCGGCGCCCTCGGCGCCCAGCAGGTTCGACTCCGGAATGCGGCAGTCGTTGAACACCAGCTCGCGGTTGTCCATGCCGTGCCAGGCCATCTTGGTGAAGGACTGGCCCAGCTCGAAGCCCGGCGCGTCGCGGGGCACGATGAAGCAGGACAGCGCCTTGCGCCCGCTCTCCCTGGCGCCGGTCACCGCCATCACCACCAGCCCGTCGGAGATCCTCGTGCCGGCGTTGGAGATGAAGATCTTGTTGCCGTTGAGGATCCACTGGCCGTCGCGGCGCTCGGCCTTGGTGGTGATGCCGCCGGCGTCGGAACCGGCGCCGGGCTCGGTCAGGCAGAAGGCGCCGAGGATCTCGCCCGAGGCGAAGCGGGGCAGCCACTCGCGCTTCTGCTGTTCGGTGCCCAGCAGCTTGTACATGTTGGAGACGAGGATGTGCACCTGCCAGATCAGCGCGAAGGTCTGGCTGACCGTTGCCACCTCCTCCATGGCGATGATGTAGGACAGCGAGTCGAGGTCGGAGCCGCCATACTCCTCCGGCAGCATGATGCCGCCCATGCCCAACTCGCACCATTGCTGCCAGCACTCGTACGGGAAGTCGTGATCCCGATCCATCTGCTCCTGCGCCTTCGCGATCTTGTTGCGTGCGAAGTCGCGCGTCATGCGCTGAAGCTCGATCTGCTCCGGGCTCATCTCGAAGTCCATAGCGCCCCTCCTCCAACAATCGCTTGTTTGTTTTTTTGCGCGCGCGGAGCGCTGCGGCTCCGGATCCGGCGGCAAAAGGACAGCTTGCCCTATCAACTGGACCCAGCCTATCGCCGGCCTCC
>JAEZHQ010000524.1 GCA_023416455.1 Pseudomonadota bacterium
TGCAGGAGCGTGCCTACCGGCTCCTGAAGGCGATGATCGGGGATGGTCGGATCGCCGCCGGGGAACGGTTGCAGGAGGCGCAGGTGGCCAAGGCCTTCGGCATCAGCCGTTCCCCCGCCCGCCACGCCCTGCGCTCGCTCTGCGCGGACGGGCTGATCGAGGAGCATGGCGGGAAGGGCTACCGGGTCGCCGGCGCGGGCGAAGCGGTCGCCGGCGCCCCCCTGGCCACCCTGGACCCCATCAAGATCCTGGCCACCCCGCAATGGGAGCGTGTCCACAAGGAGGTCGAGCAGGAGCTGTTCATCCGCGTCCTGTTCGGCTCGGTGCGGATCAACGAAGCCCAGCTCGCCCTGCATTTCGACGTCAGCCGCACGGTGACGCGCGACCTGCTCGCCCGCATGCACGGCGTCGGCCTGATCACCAAGGACGGGTCCGGGCACTGGGTGGCGCCGCGGATCACCCCGGAGCGCATCCGCCATCTCTACGAGATGCGCCGCCTGCTGGAGCCGCAGGCGCTTCTGCAATCGCTGCCCCACGTCCCGCGGAGCCAGCTGCTGCGGGCGCGGGACAACGTCCGCCGCGCCCTGGCCGGGTCCCCCCCGGAGAGCGCCGCCTTCGACCAGGCGGAAAAGGATCTTCATATCGACCTGCTCGCCCTCTGCCCGAACAAGGAAATCCTGCGCGCGCTCGACCGGACGCATCTGCTGTTCGGGCCGACCCGCTACCTGTTCGACCCCTTCCTCGGCATCCCGGTCGAGATCATCGAGGCCGCCCTGAGGGAGCATCTGGACATCGTCGAGCGGCTGCTGCGCGGCGACGCCGAAGGTGCCGCGCAGGCTCTGCACGAGCATCTGCGCAAGGCCGACGGCCGCTGGCTGCAACGCTTCGAGGTCACCGCCCGGATGACCCAGCTGCGCTTCCCCCCCTATCTCACCCCGGCCGGCCAGACCGGCGCCGACGAAGATGCGTGAAGCCAGGGGGGGCCGGACGGCCCCGCCGGCGATTGAGGCAAAGGCTTCTGATGGGTCACCACCAAAAGCCGCTTGTATCAGGCAGGCCCCGGCCAGGCCACGATGCGCTGGCGCTGCTGGCCGAGGCCGTCGATGCCGAGCGTCACCGTGTCGCCGACCTTGAGCCAGACCGGCTCCGGCTTCATGCCCATGCCCACGCCGGGGGGCGTTCCGGTGGCGATGATGTCGCCCGGCAGAAGCGTCATGTAGGCGCTGCAATAGGCGATCAGCCGGGCCACGCCGAAGATCATGGTGCGCGTGTTGCCGGTCTGCATCCGCCGGCCGTTCACGTCCAGCCAGAGGTTCAGGTCCTGCGGATCCGGCACCTCGTCGGCCGTCACCAGCCAGGGGCCGACGGGGGCGAAGCTGTCGCAGCCCTTCCCCTTGTCCCACTGCGTGGACTGCATCTGGAAGGCGCGCTCGGAGACGTCGTTGACGACGCAGTAGCCGGCCACATGATCGAGCGCCCGCTCCTCGGGGACGTGCTGCGCCTTGCGGCCGATCACGACGCCCAGCTCGACCTCCCAGTCCAGCTTGGTCGAGTGGGGCGGCTGGATGGTGTCGTCGTACGGCCCGCACAGCGCCGTCGTCGGCTTCAGGAAGATGATCGGCTCGGTGGGAACGGCGAGGCCGGCCTCGGCGGCGTGGTCGGCGTAGTTGAGGCCGATGCAGACCACCTTGGACGTCCCCCGGAAGGGAAGGCCCAGGCGCGGGGTGCCGGGGACGAGGGGCAGCCCGCCGGGATCCACCGCGGCCAGCCGGGCCAGCCCCTCCGGCGACAGATCGGCCGGGCCGAAGGGTCCGGTGACGGCGGACAGGTCGCGCAGCCGCCCTTCGGAATCGATCAGGCCGGGCTTCTCTTCGTTCCGGTCGCCGAACTGACACAGTTTCATCGTGAGGCATCCTGTTGGAAACGGGGAGGGAAAAGGCAGCGGGCGGGCCGGCGGCTCACGGGACGGAGGCGCCCGCGTCGACCGTCCAGGCGGCGCCGTTGACGTGGGCCGCCGCGTCGGACAGGAGGAAGGCGACGACGCCCGCCACATCCTCCGGTGCGCCGTAGGCCGCCCCTCCGGCCCGCCGGAGCCCCCCCGGCACCCGCTCCGCCTGCTCGTCCAGCGACCGGATCATCCGGGTTTCGACCGGTCCGGGCAAGACCGCGTTCACCCGTATGGCGGTCCCGGCGACGTCGAGCGCCGCCACCCGGGTCAGGCCCAGCACCGCGTGCTTGGTGGCGACGTAGCCGGCCAGCCCGGCGCGCCCGCGGATGGCCGAGGTCGAGGCCGTGTTGACGACGGCCCCCGCCCCGCGCGGGATCATGCGGGCGAGCACATGCTTGAGGCCAAGGAAGACTCCCCGCGCGTTGACCTGGAACAGCCGGTCGAAGACCTCGTCCGGGTAGAGATGGATCGGGGCGACCACGCCCTCGATCCCGGCGTTGTTGGCGAAGGCGGTGATCGGACCCAGCCGGTTCTCCACCGCCTCCACGCAGCCGGCGACCTGGGCGGCGTCGGAGACGTCGGCGGCGACGAACAGCGCCCGGCGGCCGGCGGCCTCGACCAGCCGGGCGGTCTCCGCCCCGAGGGTCTGGTCGAGGTCGGCGACGGCCACGTCGGTGCCGGCCGCGGCCAGCCGCAAGGCGATGGCCCGGCCGATGCCCCCGCCCCCGCCGGTCACCAGCGCGACGCTCACGACTTCACCAGCGGGCAGCCGCCCTCCTCCAGGGGCCGCCACACCTGCGCCGCGGGGATCGCCTTGCGGACGTGGTAGTAGTCCCAGGGCTGCTTCGATTCGGCCGGCTTCTTCACCTCGAACAGGTACATGTCGTGGAGCTTGCGGCCGTCGATGCGGATCGTGCCCTTGCCGAACAGCGGGTCGTCGGTGGGAAGCTCCTTCATCTTGGCGACCACCCCGCGGCCGTCGGCGGAGCCGCCCAGGGCCTCGACGGCGCGCAGATAGTGCAGGACCGAGGCGTAGGCGCCGGCCTGGAGCGCGCTGGGGTGGCGGCCTTCGTTGCGCGCCGCGAAGCGCTTGCTCCAGGCCCGGGTGTCCTCGTTCAGGTCCCAATAGAAGGCTTCGGTGAATTGCAGGCCCTGGACGACCGGCAGGCCGAGCGCGTGCACGTCGTTGACATAGAGGACGGTGGCGACGAGACGCTGGTCGCCGCCGGTGATCCCGAACTCCACCGCCTGCTTGATCGAGTTGATGGTGTCGCCGCCGGCGTTGATCAGTCCGATCACCTCGGCCTTCGACGACTGGGCCTGGAGGAGGAAGGACGCGAAGTCCTGGGTGTTGAGCGGGGTGCGCACGCCGCCCAGCACCTGGCCACCGGCCTTGGCGACGACGTTGCGGACGTCCTGCTCCATGGCATGCCCGAAGGCATAGTCGGCGGTGAGCGTGAACCAGCTCTTGCCGCCGGACTCGACGACGGCGGTCGCCGTGCCGGTGGCCAGCGAATAGGTGTCGTAGGTCCAGTGAATGGTGTTGGGCGAGCAGCTCTTGCCGGTGAGGTCGGAGGAGGACGGGCCGGAGGCCAGCATCACCTTGTTCTTGTCGCGGACGATGTTGCCCACGGCGAGCGCGACCGCCGAATTGGGCACGTCGACGATGACGTCGACGCCGCCGCGGTCGATCCATTCCCGGGCGGTCGAGGCCGCGATGTCCGGCTTGTTCAGGTGGTCGGCGCTGAGCACCTCGATGGGCGGCAGAGTGCGCCCGGCGGTGAAGTCCTCGATCGCCATCTGCACGGCGGTGACCGAGCCCTTGCCGGTGACGTCGGCGTAGAGGCTGGACATGTCGGTCAGCACGCCGATCCGCAGCGGCGCCGGCTGCTGCGCCTGGGCGCCGAAGGCGGCGAGGCAGGCGGCCCCCGCCAGGCCCGCCGCGATGGTCCGCCGGCGGATGCGATCACTCAGTCTGGGCATTCCGTTTCCTCCCGGCGCCCCTTCGCCGACGGCCGTCCGCGGCGCCGGGGCGTCTGTTCTGATGGTTTTCGAATGGGCTCCTGGCCCTGGTGCCGCCGCCGGGCTCAGGGGATGAGGCGCTTGAGCAGGCGCCGGTCCTCGACGGCGAAACCGCCGCCGTAGACGTCGGAGGCCATGAAGTGCGCCCCCAGGATCTCCGGCTCCAGCGCGGCGACCGGGTCGAACTCCGAGGGGTGGAGCGTCATCTCCACCCGCCCCGCCCGCGGCGGGGAGTATTCGAGCGGCGTGCGGCGGTAGACGATGTCGGCGTAGGCCGGCTCCGGCCGCTCGGGGTGGGGGACGCGGCGGACATGGATCTCGCCGGCCGGCTGCTCCTCCTGGTCGACGAGCCGGACCACCGGCGCCTCGGGGTCGGGGGTGAAGCGGAAGTCGGCCAGCGGCACGCCGCGGCGCTTGACCCAGCCCTCGACCGACCCGTCGGGCGATTCCTCGAAGGCGTAGGTGGCGTCCTTCTTGGTGTAGCCGAAGACCTCGCGCCCCGCCGCGATGCCCATGGGGTCGCTGCAATACATGAAGATGTGGGTCTGGGTGAACAGGTCCTGGTAGCGGACCGGCACGGTCACCATCAGGTCGAACATCGCGCCGGCGTGCAGCGCCAGGGTGTGGCCCGGCGACAGCATGAAGCGGAAGGCGACGCGGTCGTTGACCAGCTCGAAGGGCGTGTCCGAAAGCAGCGCGGCCACCTTCGACCGGTCCACCCGCGTCATCACCTCGACGGTGCGCAGCGGGCATTCCCACTCCAGCGGGTAGGCGGGCGCGTAAGGCGGGTTGACCCCGCTGTTGGCGTGCATCTTGTACTTGCCGAACATCTCGTTTCCTTCCCTGAGAACAATCGTTGATCGCCCGCGCCGCCGGTCATGGCGGCGGCGGCCGTGGCGGGGCCGGGCTGGGCATGCGGCCGGGAGGCGCCGGACGGCGGTCCGGCCGCCCCGCCTCAGTCGGCGGCGACGCCGACCA
>JAEZHQ010000573.1 GCA_023416455.1 Pseudomonadota bacterium
GGCCTGCGCTGTTCCGGCATCCGGATCGGTGATGGTGAGGCCGACCACCGCGGTGTTGATCAGGACCTTGCCGGCGTGCTCGAAATTCACCGTGACGCGGTCGCCGATGGCCGACTGCACCTGGCCCAGGCCCCAGTCGGGCTGGGCGGGATGGCGCACCCAGGCGCCGGGTACCAGTTGCTCGTCCATGGCGCGTTCTCCTCCTGGCGCGCGTGCCCGCGCCGCCGAAAAGCGGCGGCGCGGGCCGCCGCCGGATGTTACAAGCAATGATGCTACAGAATGACGGCCGCCTACCGGAAGTTCCCCGTTGCCGGCCCGTTTCTGCGGCCACTCCTCCATCGGCCGCCCGACGGTTCGGCCGCCAACGCCTGGAGACGAACCTTGAGTCTGGACATCCGAGTGATCGAGCTTATCGCCTCCCGCGTCTGCCACGACCTCGTCAGCCCGGTGGGCGCGATCCGCAACGGGCTGGAGCTGATCGAGGAACTGGAGGACGAGCCCGCCGGCGGCTTCATCGGCGAGGCGGTGAAGCTGATCGCGCATTCCTCCGGGCAGGCCGACAAGCGGCTGCGGGTTTTCCGTCTGGCCTACGGCCTTGCCGGGCGCGAGCAGAAGGGCTTCGCCGACACCCGCGCCGCCGCGGCGGGCTGGCTGGAGGGCGGACGAATCCGGCTGGACTGGCCGGCCGGCGTGCCCAACGACCAGTTGGCCTTCAAGCGCGGCGCCCCGAAGCTGCTGCTCAACCTCATCCTGCTGGCGGAGGAGGTGCTGTCCCACGGCGGCACCATCGCCGTGACCGCCGAGGGCGACGAGGCGGCCGGCCGCATCACCATCACCGCCACCGCCGCCGGCCGCCCGGCGGTGCTGAAGCCGGAGAGCGTGCAGGCGCTGGCCGGTGCGGCGGCCGCCGCCGATCTCACCCCGCGCACCATCCACGCCTACATCACCGGCCGCTTCGCCGAGGACGACGGCTTCCGCGTGACGGCGGCGCCGGCCGGGCCGGAGGCGCTGGCCCTCACCGCCGCCTGGTAACGGCGGCGGTGAGGGCAGGCTTCTCCGGATCGGGCCGCGCAAGGGCCGGCCTGGGACGCTCCGGCCAGGCGGGTCTTGCGTGCCCGCCCGCCGGGGGTGCGGGGGAGGGGGGTGGAAGGGTTGCCTACAGCTGTTTGTAGATGCGGGGCTCGACGACCACCTGCTCGACCCCGCTGGTGGTCTGGTGCGCGGTGGTGCGCAGCGTCACGGCAAGGCTGTGGCGGGCCGCCAGGGCCAGCCTTTCGTTGAGCGTGTCCACCGCCTCGCGCACCGCCTGCGCCAGGGCCTCGTCGGTCATGCGCTCTCTCCTCGATCAAGGGTGGCCGGGCCACATGTGGCCCGGCCCGGGGGCCTCCGCCAGTGCCGCCTTGCACGCGATCGCAGGAGTAAGGTTCTCTTAATCAGTGTTTGACAGGCTCCAGCCGTACCTGGAATGGCCCGTACCGGCGGCTCACCGCCGCTTGCCCGGACGGCCGGCCGGAAGCGGACCATAACAACAGGACTGGGGATCGCGACATGGATGATCTGCTCTCCGAATTTCTGACGGAAACCAACGAAAACCTCTCGGTCCTCGACGTCGAGTTGGTCCGACTGGAGCAGAATCCCAACAATCCGGAACTTCTGTCGAACATCTTCCGCCTCGTCCACACCATCAAGGGCACCTGCGGCTTCCTCGGCCTGCCGCGGCTGGAGAAGGTCGCGCACGCCTCCGAGAACGTGCTGGGCAAGTTCCGCGACGGCGAGCTGACCATCACGCCGGAGGCGGTGTCGCTGATCCTCCAGGCGCTCGACACCATCAAGAGCCTGCTCGCCGTGCTGGAGGCCACCGAGGCCGAGCCGCCGGGCGACGACCTGCCGCTGATCGGGCGGCTGAACGATTGCGCCGAGGGCAAGCTGTCCGGCGCCCCCGCCAAGGCCGCCGCCCCGCCACCGGCGCCCGCTCCCGCCCCGGCCCCGGTGGTCGCGGCGGCCGACGAGCCGGCCTCGTCCGGGAACGTCTCGCTGGACGAGCTGGAGGCGATCTGGAACTCCACCCCCGGCCCGACAGGCACCGCGCTCGCCCCGGTGGCGTCCGAGCCGGCCGACGAGCCGGCGCCCTCGCAGGATCTCGTCGTCCCCGAGCCCGAGCCGGCGCCGGCCGCCGCCAAGGCGCCGGTCCCGGTCGCGGCCGCCGCCACCACCGGCGGTGACGGCGACGGCGCGACCAAGGAATCGGCGGTCGCCGCGCAGACCATCCGCGTCAACGTGGACCTGCTCGAAAACCTGATGACCATGGTCTCGGAGCTGGTGCTGACCCGCAACCAGCTCCTCCAGATCCTGCGCTCCCAGAAGGAGAGCGAGTTCGCCGCGCCGTTGCAGCGCCTGAACCATGTGACCTCGGAGCTGCAGGAGGGCGTCATGAAGACGCGCATGCAGCCCATCGGCAACGCCTGGGCCAAGCTGCCGCGCCTGGTGCGCGATCTGGCGCACGAGCTGAGCAAGAAGATCGACCTCCAGATGCTCGGCGCCGACACCGAGCTGGACCGCCAGGTCCTGGAGCTGATCAAGGACCCGCTCACCCACATGGTGCGCAACTCGGCCGACCACGGGCTGGAGACCTCGGCGGAGCGCCTGCGCGCCGGCAAGCCGGAGACGGGCCGCATCACGCTGAACGCCTATCACGAGGGCGGCCACATCATCATCGAGATCCAGGACGACGGCAAAGGCCTGGCGATCGACAAGATCAAGCAGAAGGCCATCCAGAACGGCATGGCCTCCGAGAGCGAGCTGGCCGCCATGTCGGACCAGCAGATCATCCAGTTCATCATGAAGCCGGGCTTCTCGACGGCGGCGAAGGTGACCAACGTGTCGGGCCGCGGCGTCGGCATGGACGTGGTCAAGACCAACATCGAGAAGATCGGCGGCACCATCGAGATCAAGTCGGTCCAGGGCCGCGGCTCGACCTTCGTCATAAAGATCCCCCTCACGCTGGCCATCGTCTCCGCCCTGATTGTCGAATGCGCGGGCGAGCGCTTCGCCATCCCGCAGATCAGCGTGGTCGAGCTGGTGCGCGCCGCCGCCGACAGCGAGCACACCATCGAGCGGCTGAAGGGCACGCCGGTCCTGCGCCTGCGCAACCGCCTGCTGCCGCTGGTCTCGCTCCAGGAGCTGCTGCGCCTGGACGACCAGGAGGGCAGCGAGGGCAAGACCGACGACGAGACCTTCATCGTCGTCACCCAGGTCGGCACCTACACCTTCGGCATCATGGTCGACCGCGTGTTCGACACCGAGGAGATCGTGGTCAAGCCGGTGGCGCCCATCCTGCGCCACATCGAGATGTTCTCGGGCAACACCATCCTGGGCGACGGCTCGGTCATCATGATCCTCGACCCCAACGGCATCGCCTCGGCCACCGGCGAGATGGCCATGGGCGAGACCGTCGGCAAGGAGGCCCAGGCCGTCCAGGCGTCGCGCCAGGAGGACAAGATGGCGCTGCTGCTGTTCCGCGCCGGCGAGGGTGCGCCCAAGGCGGTGCCGCTGTCGCTGGTCGCCCGGCTGGAGGACGTGGAACTGGCCTCGGTGGAGATGTCCAACGGCATGCCGGTGGTCCAGTACCGCGGCAAGCTGATGCCGCTGGTTCCCATCGATCCCGGCTTCATGATCCAGCGCGAAGGGCGCCAGCCGGTGCTGGTCTTCGCCGACGGCGACCGCTCCATGGGCCTGATCGTGGACGAGATCGTGGACATCGTGGAGGAGCGGCTGGTCGTCCAGCTGACCGCCGACCGGCCGGGCCTGATGGGTTCGGCGATCATCGCGGGCAAGGCGACCGACGTCATCGACGCCGGCTTCTTCCTGACCCAGGCGTACAAGGACTGGTTCGGCTCCTCCAGCACCGACGCCTTCGAGGAGGAGAAGTCGCAGCGGGTCCTGCTGGTCGATGACAGCCCCTTCTTCCGCAACCTGCTCACCCCGCTCCTTTCGGTGGCCGGCTACGACGTCACCGCGGTGGAGAACGCCGGGGAGGCGCTGGCCCTGTGCGAGGCCGGCGAGGACTTCGACGTCATCGTCTCCGACATCGAGATGCCCGGCATGAGCGGCTTCGACTTCGCCGAGGCGGTCCGCCGCGGCAGCCGGTGGAGCGGAATCCCGATGGTGGCGCTGTCCAGCCATGCCTCCCCGCGCGACCTCGACCGCGGCCGCCAGGCCGGCTTCACGGACTATGTCGCCAAGTTCGACCGTGACGCGCTGCTCTACACGCTCCAGCAGACCCTGTCCGAACAGAAAGGTGCCGCATGAGCAAAGCCAAGCTGCCCACCACCACCCGCAAGGCCAAGGGTGACGAGGTCGCCTCCGGGGGCAACCAGGACTATGTGACCATGAGCATCGCCGAGCAGATGTTCGGCATTCCGGTGCTCCAGGTCCAGGACGTGCTGGGCCACCAGCGGATCACCCGCATCCCGCTGGCCCCGCCGGAGGTCGCCGGCTCGCTGAACCTGCGCGGCCGCATCGTCACCGCCATCGACGTGCGCCTTCGCCTCGGCCTGTCGTCGCGGCCCAAGGACAAGCCCGGCATGTCGATCGTCGTCGATCTGCGCGGCGAGCTGTACAGCCTGATGGTGGATTCCGTCGGCGAGGTCCTGAGCCTGTCGAGCGACGATTTCGAGCGCAACCCGGCCACCCTCGACCCGCGCTGGCGCGAGGTGTCCACCGGCATCTACCGCCTGAACGGGCAGCTGATGGTGGTGCTGGACGTGCCGCGCCTGCTCAACTTCACCAACATGGAAGCGGCCTGAGGCACGTCCCCGGTCAGCATGAAAGCCTGAGGTCCGATCCGACATGAAATCCTGTCTGGTGGTCGACGACAGCCGCGTGGTCCGCAAGGTCGCGCGCAAGATCCTGGAGGAGTTGCACTTCGCCTGCACCGAGGCGGAGGACGGCAAGCAGGCCATGGAGGCCTGCGCGAGGCAGATGCCCGACGCCATCCTGCTCGACTGGAACATGCCGGTCATGACCGGCATCGAGTTCCTGCGCCGGCTGCGCAAGATGAGCGGCGGGGATTATCCCAAGGTTGTCTTCTGCACCACGGAGAACGACCTCGCCCACATCCAGGAGGCGCTGTCCGCCGGGGCGAACGAGTACATCATGAAGCCCTTCGACAGCGACATCATCCAGACCAAGTTCCAGCAGGTCGGGCTGCTGTGACGCGCGCGGGCCGTGCGTCACCACCCCTTCCGCCGCTTTAGAGGCTGACCGGCTCATGTCCGACCGATTTGGCAGAAGCCCCACCGCCGCGCCCCCTTCGGCCGGCCAAGACCCGGTCCGGGTCATGGTGGTGGACGATTCCGCCGTCATCCGCGGGTTGCTGACCCGTGCCCTGGAGGGCGACCCGGACATCCGGGTCGTCGCGTCGGTCGGCGACGGCCAGATGGCCGTCAACTCGCTCCAGCGCAACTCCCTCGACGTCATCGTGCTCGACATCGAGATGCCGGTGATGGACGGGCTGACGGCGATCCCCAAGCTGCTGGCGGTGGCGCCGCAGGTGAAGATCATCATGGCTTCGACGCTGACGCTGCGCGGGGCCGACGTCTCCATGCGCTGCTTGGCGGCCGGCGCCGCCGACTACATCCCGAAGCCGACCTCGACCCGCGAGCTGGGCGGGGCCGAGGAGTTCAAGTGCGAGCTGGTGTCGAAGGTGAAGGCGCTCGGCGCCGCCGCCCGCCGCGGCGGCTCGCGCAGCCGCGGCG
>JAEZHQ010000583.1 GCA_023416455.1 Pseudomonadota bacterium
GCCGGCTGCTGGTCGTCGACGACAGCGCCGCCAGCCTGCTCGTCTCCGCGGCCCTGCTGCGCAAGGCGGGATTCACCGTCGACACGGCGACCGGCGGCGCCGAGGCGATCCTTGCCGTCGCCGGCGCGCCGGTGCCGTTCGAGGCCGTGCTGATGGACGTCGCCATGCCGGCGGTGGACGGGCTGGCGGCGACACGCGCCATCCGCACCCTGCCGGGCGGGCGCGGCGCCGTCCCGATCGTCGCCGTCACCGCCCATGTCCAGGCCGAGGACCGCATCCGCTGCCTGGCCGCCGGCATGAACGACCATGTCGGCAAGCCGGTGCGCCGGGCCGAGCTTCTGGCCGCGCTGGAACGGGTCCTGCCGCCGCCGGGAGCGCCGCCGGGCGCCGGGGCGGATCCGTTCAGAAGGACGAATCCGGCTCGGTGAGGAAGGCGGTCTCCTCGGGCGTGCTGGGACGGCCGAGGATGGCGTTGCGGTGGGGGAAGCGCCCGAAGCGCTCGATGATCTCGCGGTGCCGCTCGGCGTAGCGGACGACCTCGGCGTCGCCGACCCGTTCCCGGAACAGGGTGCAGCTCAGCGCCTGGCTGTCCGCATCCTCGTGATGCTCGAAGGGAAGATAGAGGAAGGTCCGCTCGTCGCCGTTGCACTCCAGGTCGAAGCCCTGCTCCAGCGCGTGGCGGGCGACCGCACGCGCCTTGCCGTCGGTGGCGAAGGCCCGCGGCGTGCCGCGGAAGACGTTGCGGGGCACCTGGTCGAGCAGGACGCAGAGCGCGAGGCAGCCGTCCACGTCCTCCATCCAATGGTCGTAGCGGCCGGCGGCGGCGGCCTCATGGTGGGGCAGCAGGGTGTCCCGCACCGTGCGGTCGAAGCTGTCCGAGCGCCGGAACCAGTAAGGCTTCATCGCCTCGTCGAACCAGAAGTCCACGATCTCGTCGATCAGCCTGTCCACCATGCCCGTCTCCCGCAGCCGCGTGCCGCCCATGGAAAATGGCGCCCATGGAACATGGGCCGCCCACAACAGAACAGGGCGCCCGGAGGCGCCCTGTCCAGCAAAAAACACCGCCCTGGCCGAGGCTCAGTGCAGCGTGCTCCAGAGCTTGCGCTTGGTGGCGTACATCAGGCCGGCCAGCACGATCAGGAACAGGATCACCTTGACGCCCATCTGCTTGCGCGCATCCATGTGCGGCTCGGCGATGAAGGTCAGGAAGGTGGAAACGTCCCGGGCCTGCTGCTCGACCGTGGCCTTGGTCCCGTCGGCGTAGGTCACCCCGTCCGGCTGCAGGATGTTGGGCATGCCCACCTGATGGCCGGGGAAGTACTTGTTGTAGTTCATGCCCGGCATCAGGGTCACGCCGTCCGGCGGGTTCTCCTCGAAGCCGGTGAGGAAGGCGTAGAGATAGTCCTCGCCGCCCTTGCGGGCCTTGGCGAGCAGCGACAGGTCGGGCGGCAGCGCGCCGTTGTTGGCGGCGCGGGCGGCGTTGTCGTTGGGGAACGGCGACGGGAAGCGGTCGGCCGGGACGGCCGGGCGCTGGAACATCTCACCGGAGTCGTTCGGGCCGTCGGTCACCTCGTAGCCGGCGGCCAGGGCCTTCAGCTCATCCTCCGAGAAGCCGATGCCGGCCAGCGTGCGGATGGGGACCAGATGCGCCGAATGGCAGGAGGCGCAGACCTCCTTGTAGACCTGGAAGCCGCGCTGGGCCGACGCCCGGTCGATGGTCCCGAAGATGCCGCCGTGGGGCCAGCTCTGTTCGGGGATGTGCACCTCGCTCGCCGCCTGGGCGGCGCCGGCGAGACCCAGGGCGAAGGCCGCCGTGAGGATCGCAGTCTTCAGAGCACGCATTAAGCCTTCTCCATCGGCTTGGCATGGGCGCCGGCGGCGATGTGGCCACCGCCCCTCAGGACGGGTTCGCTGATGCTGGCCGGAAGCGGCAGCGGACGCTCCAGCTTGCCCAGCACCGGCAGCAGAACCAGGAAGTGGAAGAAGTAGTAGGCGGTGCCGATACGGGCGATCAGCAGCCACACGCCTTCCGCGGGCATGGCGCCGGCGTAGCCGAGGACCAGCGCGTCGACCACCAGGATCCAGAAGAACTGGCGGTAGATCGGGCGGAACTTGCAGCTGCGCACCTTGGAGGTGTCGAGCCAGGGCAGGACCACCAGGACCGCGATGGCGCCGAACATGGCGAGCACGCCGCCCAGCTTGTCCGGAATGGCGCGCAGGATGGCGTAGAAGGGCAGGAAGTACCATTCCGGCACGATGTGCGCCGGCGTCACCAGCGGGTTGGCCGGGATGTAGTTGTCCGGGTGGCCCATATAGTTCGGCGCGAAGAAGACGAAGGCCGCATAGACGATGAGGAAGACCAGGACCGCGAAGCCGTCCTTGATGGTGACGTAGGGGTTGAAGGGAACCGTGTCCTGCGGGCCCTTCGGCTCGATGCCCAGCGGGTTGTTGGAGCCCGAGACGTGCAGCGCCGCGGTGTGCAGGACGACCAGGGCGAGGAGGACGAAGGGCAGCAGGAAGTGCAGGGCGAAGAAGCGGTTCAGGGTCGGGTTGTCAACCGAGAAGCCACCCCACAGCCAGGTCACGATGGGGTCGCCGACCAGCGGGAAGGCCGAGAAGAGGTTGGTGATCACGGTGGCGCCCCAGAAGCTCATCTGGCCCCAGGGCAGCACGTAGCCCATGAAGGCGGTCGCCATCATGGCCAGCAGGATCAGGACGCCGAGGATCCACAGGATTTCGCGCGGGGCCTTGTAGGAGCCGTAGTAGAGGCCGCGGAACATGTGGATGTAGACGGCGATGAAGAACATCGACGCGCCGTTGGCGTGGAGGTAGCGCAGCAGCCAGCCGTAGTTGACGTCGCGCATGATGCGCTCGACCGAGTTGAACGCGATCGTCGTGTTGGCGGCGTACTGCATGGCCAGCACGAGGCCCGTCGCGATCATGATCACCAGCATGACGCCGGCGATGGCGCCGAAAGCCCACAGGTAATTGACGTTCCGGGGCATCGGATACTGGTTGTACTCGTGATCCAGCATCGTGAAGATCGGCAGGCGGCTGTCGATCCACTTCACGACGGGATTTTTGAACTGGGGGGCGTGAGCCTGAGCCATCTTGGGAGTCTCCCGTACCTTGAAGCCGCTTAGCCGAGCCGGATCGCGGTGTCGCCGGTGAAGGCGTACTCCGGGACGACGAGGTTGGCCGGTGCCGGACCCTTGCGGATGCGCCCGGCGGTGTCGTAGTGCGAGCCGTGGCACGGGCAGAACCAGCCGTCGTACTCGCCGCGCGGGTCGGTCGGCTTCTGCCCCAGCGGCACGCAGCCGAGATGCGTACAGATGCCGATGACGACCAGCCATTCCGGCTTCTTGACGCGGGCGTCATCGCCGGCCGGGTCGGGCAGATCGCCGAGGTTGACCTGCCGGGCCTCCTCGATCTCCTTGGCGGTGCGGTGGCGGACGAACACCGGCTTGCCGCGCCAGGTGACGGTGATCGCCTGGCCCTCCTGGACGGGGGCCAGATCCACGTCGATCGAGGCAAGCGCCAGCGTGTCGGCCGCCGGGTTCATGCTGTCGACGAAAGGCCAGGCCGCGGCGGCGACGCCGACGGCGCTCACCGCACCAGTGGCGAGATAGAGGAAATCACGGCGGGAAGTCCCCTCGCCGTCGAGGGCCGCATGGGCACCCGTCCCGGGCGGATGCGTGGTCTGAGCCATAAGCGTGTTTCTCCTCAAGGCATACGCGGCGCGCCGGAGCGCCCGACGGCACGTGGACCGTTCCTTAACATTCGCGACTTGACGGGCGTGTCCGCCGAACGGATGAGCAAGGGCGCGCCGCATCGGACGGGGTGGCTGGCCCCGCTTATTCCGGGTGCGGTATACCGTCGCGGCACGGCCTTGAAAAGGTTTTGTCGCCGGACAACTTGTCGCGCGCCGCGCGGAGACATTGGAAATCACCGATTGGCCGGGAATCCCCCCATGCGTCTTGTGCTCTTCGAACCCGACATCCCGCAGAACGCCGGCACCCTCATGCGGCTGGCGGCGGGACTCGGGCTGCCGCTGGACATCATCGAGCCCTGCGGCTTCATCCTCGACGACCGCCGGCTGCGGCGGGCCGGCATGGATTATCTGGACCGGCTCGACATGACCCGCCACGCCTCCTGGTCCGCCTACGCCGCCGCCGCCCACGCCGGCCGGCTCGTGCTGCTGACCACCCGCGCCACCCTGCCCTACACCCGCTTCGCCTTCGCCGCCGACGACCGCATCCTGGTCGGGCGGGAGAGCGCGGGCGTGCCGGAGGCGGTCCACGCGGCGGCCGACGCCCGCCTCGTCATCCCGCTGAAGCCGCCGGCCCGCTCGCTGAATGTTGCGTTGAGCGCGGCGATGGTGTTGGGTGAGGCGCTGCGGCAGACCGCCGCACCCGCCCGAGAGGATTTCCCCACCGCCACTCTATAGATATGGCCGCGGCGGGCCTCCCGGGCGGGCGGACTGGACCAACCCTCCCCGGAGGCCGGAGAGCGACTGATGCCCGCCCCCCCACCGCCCATCGCCCCACCGCCCGCTTTCCCGTCCGCAGACCCGGCCGAGGCGCGCCGGGACCGCGCCGTCGCCTGGTTCACCGAGCTGCGCGACCGCATCTGCGCCGCCTTCGAGGGGCTGGAGGACGAGCTGGCCGGCGGCCCCAACGCCGACCGGCCGCCCGGCCGTTTCGAGCGCAAGCCGTGGCGCCGCCCCGACCATGGCGGCGGCGAGGGCGGCGGCGGCGTGATGTCGGTGATGAAGGGCCGCGTGTTCGAGAAGGTGGGGGTCAACATCTCCACGGTCCACGGCACCTTCAGCCCGGAATTCCGCGCCAACATCCCCGGGGCCGGCGCCGACGGGCGCTTCTGGGCCGCCGGAATCAGCCTGGTGGCGCACATGCACTCGCCGCTGGTGCCGGCCACCCACATGAACACCCGCCACATCGTGACCAGCGTCGGCTGGTTCGGGGGCGGCGCCGACCTGACGCCGATGGTTCCGGACGACCGGGACACCGCCGACTTCCATGCCGCCCTCAAGGCCGCCTGCGACCGCCACGACCCGACCTACTACCCGCGCTACAAGGCGTGGTGCGACCGCTACTTCTTCCTGCCCCACCGGGGCGAGGCGCGCGGCGTCGGCGGGATCTTCTACGACAACCTCGATTCCGGCGACTGGGAGGCGGACTTCGCCTTCACCCGCGACGTCGGGCTGGCCTTCCTGGAGGTCTACCCGGCGCTGGTCCGCCGCCACATGAACGAGCCCTGGACCCCCGAGCAGCGCGAGCAGCAGCTGATCCGCCGCGGCCGCTACGTGGAGTTCAACCTGCTGTACGACCGCGGCACCACCTTCGGCCTGAAGACCGGCGGCAACACCGAGGCCATCCTGATGAGCCTGCCGCCGGAGGTAAAATGGCCGTGAGTGGCATCACGGGTCCCCCAGCAGCCGCCGCGCCGCCGCCAGGCAGTCCTCCCGGCCCGGCCGGAAGTCCTCGGCGATCCACCAGGCTTCGACCCGCTTCAGCAATCGCCCCACCGCCGGCCCCGGCGCCAGGCCGAGGGCGAGCAGGTCGCGACCGGCAATGGGCAGGCGCAGCGCCGACAGCTCGCCCGCGGTGGCCAGCGCCGCCCGCACCGCCGCCAGCGCCACCGGCCCGGGGGCGTCCACCGCCGCCAGCATCACCAGGTCCCGGTACAGCGCGGCGTCGCCCAGCCGGTAGAGCGTCTGGCGGCGCTTGACGGCGCCGTCGGACGGTGCCACCGCCATCGGCGGCTCGGCCAGCCCGGCCAGATGGTCGCGGTCGGCGTTGGACAGGCGAAGCCGCTCCGCCGCGGCGAGCGCGCCGGCGCGGTCGGTGGCGAGCACGGCGGCGAAGCGGCGCAGCGCGTCGGGCGCCTCGGCGAGGTCGCGCTCCAGCCGGACCAGGCCGTCCAGCCGGGCGGTCGCGGTCGCCGCCGGCAGCAGATGGACCATCACCCCCCGCGCCAGCATCATCCGCCACACCGCCGCCGGGTCGGGAGCGTCCAGCAGGCGCGACAGCTCGCCCCGCACCCGCTCCCCCGACAGGGTGGGCAGGCGGGGCGCCAGCTCCGTGCAGGCGGCCAGCGCCTCGGCGTCGGGCTCCCCCCGCCCGTAATGGGCGTGGAAGCGGAAGAAGCGCAGCAGGCGCAGCACGTCCTCGCCGATGCGCTGGCGGGCGTCGCCGACGAAGCGCACCCGCCCCGCCGCCAGATCCGCCAGGCCGCCGAACGGGTCGTGGATCAGCCCCTCGGCGGTGCAGCTCAGCGCGTTCATGGTCAGGTCGCGCCGCGCCGCGTCCTCCTTCCAGTCGTCGGTGAATTCGACGCGGGCATGGCGCCCGAAGGTCTCCACGTCGCGGCGCAGGGTGGTGATCTCGTAATGGGCGCGGCCGGCCACGGCGGTCACGGTGCCGTGCTCGATGCCGGTGGGGATGGCACGCAGGCCGGCCGCCGTCAGCAGCTCCACCACCCGCTCCGGCGGCGCGTGGGTGGCGATGTCGATGTCCTTGACCCGGCGGCCGAGCCAGGCGTCGCGCACGCAGCCGCCGACGAAGCGCGCGTCCGCCCCGCCGGCGGCCAGCGCGTCGAACACGGCGCGGGTCTCCGGGGCGGTCATCCAGGGCTGGGGGGCGAGGCGGGCGATGGCGGTCATGGCGGCATCATGGCGGCGTCATGGCGGCGGGCCGGGAAAGGGCGCCGGGCCGGCGCGCCCTGCACGCCTCCCTTCA
>JAEZHQ010000597.1 GCA_023416455.1 Pseudomonadota bacterium
ATGCCCTCCTTCGCCGACCGGATCGCCGGAGAGGACCGCTGGCGGATCGCCGCCTACGTCAAGGCGCTCCAATATTCGCAAGCGGTTCCGGTGGAGTCCCTGCCCGCCGCCGACCGGGAAAGGCTGCCCCCGCCATGAGCACCCATTCCCCGTCCGTCGATTCTCCGGCCATCGGCGCGGCCTACGCCCGCACCCGGCTCCGCGCTCTCGCGGTGGCGGCGGGCGGGCTGGCCCTGGCGGCGTTCGGCTGGTGGTTGGACCCGCAACTCTTCTTCCAGGCGTGGCTTCTGGCCTTCCTGCTGTGGACCGGGCTGGCGGTCGGCTGCCTGACGCTTCTGTTGGCCGGGCATCTGATGAGCCATCCCCGGCTGGAGCCGGTTCGCGACGAACTGGAAGCCGGCGCCCTCGCCCTGCCGCTGCTCGCCCTGCTCGGCCTGCCGCTGCTCGCCGGGTTGCCGGACCTCTACCGCTGGGCCGGGACCGGGACCGGCCCGATGGGGCCGGTGCGTGGCCACTGGCTGGACCAGGGGAGCTTCGTGCTGCGCAGCGCCGTCTATCTCGGTGTCTGGTGCGCGCTCGCCTGGGCGGTGACGCGGCCTGGACACCACCACCGGCGCACCGCCGCCGTGGGGTTGCTTCTGCTGCTGCCGACCGTGACCCTGGCGGGGCTGGATTGGGTGATGTCGCTCGATCCCGATTGGCTGTCGAGCCTTTTCGGACTGGCCTACGGGGTGACGCAGACGGTGGCGGCGCTCGCCCTCGCCCTGCTCGCCGCCGAGCTTCGCCCGGACCGGGCGCTTCCCCAGCGCGCCGGCGGGATGGCCGGGGCGCTGCTGGCCCTCGTCGGGACGACGGCCTATCTCTGGTTCGTCCATTTCCTGGTGGTCTGGGCCGCCAACCTGCCGGAGGAGGCCGGCTGGTACCTCGACCGCGGCGGGGCGTGGCTGTGGCTGATGCCCGGCGTCGTGCTGCCGGCGACGGCGTTGGCGGTCCTGATCCTGCTGCCGCGCTGGCTGCGCGGCCGCCGGATGGTTCTGCTGACCGCGGGCGGCCTGCTGCTGGCCCAGCATCTCGCGCACATGGTCTGGCTGGTGCGCCCGGCGGCACTACGGCCCGAACTGCACTGGCTCGATGCGGTCGTCGCGGCGGCGCTCGGCGCCCTCTGCCTCGCCCTGTTCGCGCACCGCCTTTCCGGCACCGCGGCGCGGAGGACGTCATGAACGGTTCCGGCACGCGCTTCGCATTGCTGGCCGCCGCCATCCCGGCGCTGGGCGGATGTTCGACCATCCAGTCGGCGCTCGACCCGGCGGGGGTCAACGCCCGGCAGGTGGCGGACCTCTGGTGGCTGATGCTCTGGGTGCTGGGCGGCGCCTTCGTGATCGTCATGGCCGCGCTGGCGGCGGCGCTGTTCGCGCCCCGCCCGTGGCGGGAGCGCCTGCGCGGGACGACGATGATCGCCGCCGGGGGCGTGGCGCTGCCCGTCGCGGTCGTGCCGGTCTTCCTGATCGCCAGCTTCACCATCGACTGGCCGCTGGTGCCGGAGCGCCCAGACCGGCTGACCATCCACGTCATCGGCCACCAGTTCTGGTGGGAGGTGCGCTACACCGGCCCCGGCATCGCCCGGCCCATCGTCAGCGCCACCGAGATCCGCATGCCGGTGGGCCAACCCGTGCAGTTCCGGCTGACGACCGAGGATGTGATCCACAGCTTCTGGCTGCCCAACCTCGCCGGCAAGATCGACATGATCCCCGGACAGGTGAACCACATGGAGATCACCGCCGAGCGCACCGGTGTCTTCCGCGGCCAATGCTACGAGTTCTGCGGGGCGCAGCACGCCCACATGGCCTTCATGGCGGTCGTGATGGAACCTGACGACTTCACGTCCTGGCTCGCCCGCGAGGCGCAGCCGGCCCCGGCGCCCGGCCCGGAGGAGGAACGGGCGCTCCAGGCGTTCCTGAGCGGCGGCTGCGCGTCCTGCCACACCATCCGGGGCACGCCGGCCGAGGGCGAGGGCGGCCCGGACCTGACCCACGTCGGCGGTCGCCTGACGCTGGCCGCCGGCATGCTGCCGAACGGGGAAGGCCCCATGGGCGGCTGGATCGCCGGGGCGCAGACCATCAAGCCGGGGAACCGGATGCCCAGCTTCAACGGGTTCGACGGCGAGACGCTGCGCGCCCTGTCCAGCTACCTGTACGGGCTCAAATGAGCGACATCACCCGCAACCACACGGCCAGCAACCAAACGGCCAGCAGCGGCACGGCCATCGGGCGGGACGACCCGGCCCGCCAGCGCGACGACCTGGACGCCGCGTGGCGCACCCCCGCGGGATGGCGGGCGATATCGGCGGTGAACCAGACCAACGTCGGGCGGCGCTTCGTCATCACCGGCTTCGTCTACTTCCTGATCGCCGGGATCCTGGGCCTGGTGATCCGCGTCCAGCTCGCCGTGCCGCAGAACGATCTGCTGACGCCGGAGGCGTACAATCAGATCTTCACCATGCACGGCACGCTGATGATGTTCCTGTTCGCCGTGCCGATCCTGGAGGGGGTGGCGGTCTATCTGCTGCCGCCGATGCTCGGCACGCGCGACCTGCCCTTCCCGCGGCTGAGCGCCTTCGGCTACTGGTGCTATCTGCTGGGCGGGCTGGTGCTGCTGTCCAGCCTGCCGCTGGGGCTCGCGCCCGACGGCGGCTGGTTCATCTACCCGCCGCTCAGCTCCACCCTGTTCTCTCCGGGGCTGAACATCGACTTCTGGCTGCTGGGAATCACCTTCATGGAGATCTCGGCGATCACCGCCTCCATCGAGCTGATCGTCGCCATCCTGAAGACCCGTGCGCCGGGCATGTCCATCGACCGCATGCCGCTGTTTGCCTGGTACATGCTCATCACCGCCTTCATGATCGTCTTCGGCTTCCCGCCGCTGATCATGGGCAGCATCCTTCTGGAACTGGAGCGCGCCTTCGACCTGCCCTTCTTCGATGCCGCCAAGGGCGGGCATCCGCTTCTGTGGCAGCACCTGTTCTGGCTGTTCGGCCATCCGGAGGTCTACATCATCTTTCTGCCGGCGGCGGGCATCATGTCGATGGTCGTCCCGACCTTCGCCCGCCACCCCATCGTCGGTTACCGCTGGCTGCTGCTGGCGGCCGTCGGCATGGGCTTCCTCAGCTTCGGGCTGTGGGTCCACCACATGTTCGCGACGGGCATCTCGCAGCTTTCGGTGACCTTCTTCTCCGCCGCCAGCACGCTCGTGGCGATCCCCAGCGGCATCCAGGTCTTCGCCTGGATCGCCACGCTGTGGCACGGGCGCCCGCGCTTCGACACGCCCCTGCTGTTCGCCATCGGCACCATCGTCACCTTCGTGGTGGGCGGCTTCACCGGTGTGATGGTGGCCATCGTGCCCTTCGATCTCCAGGTCCACGACACCCACTTCGTCGTCGCCCACTTCCATTACGTGCTGATCGGCGGAGCGGTCTTCCCGCTGTTCGCGGGCATCCACTACTGGATGCCGCTGGCCCTGGGGCGCATGCCCTCGGAGCGGCTGGGCCGGTGGAGCTTCTGGACCATGTTCGCCGGCTTCCACCTGACCTTCTTTCCGCTGCACCTGCTGGGGCTGATCGGCATGTCGCGGCGGGTCTACACCTACCTGCCGGGCCTGAACCTGGAGTGGGGAAACCTGATCGCCACCGGAGGGGCCTTCCTGTTCGCGCTGGGGGTCCTGTTGACCATGGTCAACATCCTGTGGACGGCCCGGCGCGGCGCGCCGTCCGGCGACAACCCCTGGAACGCCGGAACGCTGGAATGGCTGAAGGTGCCCACGCCCTCCTACAACGTCTTCAGCATTCCGGTGATTTCCAGCCGCGACCCGCTGTGGGACCAGCCGGGCCTGCCGAAGGCGGTCGAGCGGGGGGAGGGCTTCCTGCCCGGCGGCTACGGACGGCGGCGGCTGATGATGGGGACCAGCGCGGCCGACGCGCGGCCGGAACAGGTGATCGAACTCCCCGGCCCGACCTACCTGCCGCTGATCACGGCGCTGTGCGTGGGCGTCTTCTTCGTCAGCGTCCTGGTGAAGGTCTACGCCATGGCCGCGCTGGGTGCGGTGCTGAGCGTCGCGGCCTTCCTTTGCTGGATGTGGCCGACCGGCCCCGACCGGCCGCAGGAGGCCATCGCCGCCGCCCCCGGCATCGAGCTGCCGACCGCCCATGGCCACCATGCCGCGCCCGGCGCCGCCGCGCTGAACGTCACGCTGGCGGCGGACGCGGCGCTGTACGGCTCGCTGGTCTTCAGCCTGTTCTTCCTGTGGAGCTACAGCCCCGACGCGGCGGGCACACCGCCGCCCTCGCCGTCCGTCTGGCCGGCGGCGCTCGATCCGGGCCTGCTGCTGGCGGGAAGCGCCATGCTGGCCTGGGCGGAGCGGAGGATGCGCGCGGGCTCCGTTCTGCCGGCCATGCTCGGCCTGCCGGCGGCCATGGCGATGGCCGCCGCGGCGCTGGCGCACGGCCTGCTGTCCTCGGCCCACCTCGGCTTCCCCGCGCAGGAGCACGCGCTGGCGGCGGTGCTGTGGACGCTGTACGGCTATCAGGCGATGCACGCCGCTGTGGCGATCCTGATCGCCGGGCTGGCCGCCGCCGCGGCGTGGACGGGCCACGTCACCCGCGACCGCCATCTGATCCTGCGGATCGCCGCCCGCTTCTGGCACTGCACGACGGCGCTGTGGGTGGCCGGCTTCGTGCTCATCCACATCCTGCCCGTACAGGGTTGAGCGGAGGAGGAAGTGCCTATGCTGTCCGTCCGCCGGGGTTCCGCCGTCCTCGTCGCTCCGGCCGTCCTGTGGAGCGCGCATTTCCTGTTCGTCTACGTCTTCGTGTCGCTCGCCTGCCTGTGGGGGTGGCAGGGGACGACGGTGCTGGGCGTCGGGGCGGTCGCCGCCGTGGTGTCGCTCGCCACCGCGCTCACCGTCCTGCTGATCGCGCTGGTCGGCGTCCGCGCCTGGCGGGCGGCACCGGAGGCGACGGCCGATCCGGCGGATGCGCGGTCCCGCCGCCGCCGCTTCATCGCGCAGGCCACGGCGGCGCAGAGCGCGCTGTTCGCCTTCTCCACCGTCATTGTCGGGGTGCCGGCGCTGATGAGGCCGCCATGCGTCTGATCCCACTCACCGTGGCCCTGGCCATCCTGACCGCCTGCGGCGAGGCGTCGCCGCCGCCGCACCTCCGCGTGCCCGGCGGCGACGCCGACCGCGGCAGGCTGCACGTCGCGCGCTACGGCTGCGCGGCCTGCCACCAGATTCCCGGCTTCGGCGCCTCCGGCCGGGTGGGGCCGCCGCTGAACGACGTCGCGGTGCGCGGCTACATCGGCGGCGTGCTGCCGAACCAGCCGCAGAACCTCGTGGCCTGGATCGTCGATCCGCCCGCCCACGCTCCCGGAACGGCGATGCCCAACCTCGGCGTGAGCCGGGAAGAGGCCCGCGACATCGCCGCCTATCTCTACACACTCGGCCACCGCGAGGCCAAGGTGTTCCCGCCGCCGCGCACCCTGCCGGTCAGGCCGGAGGCCGGCAGGGAGGAACGCGCCCGCGCCGAGGCCCGGCTGAACGGCTATGGCTGGGTGGAGGGCCGGCCCGGTCTTGCCCGCATCCCCATCGAGCGCGCCATGGAGATTCTGGAATCGCGGGGCTGGGACGGGATCGACCGCGGCCCGCCCTGACGCCCGGCGGCACGGAGGCCAAGGAGCGCGCAGGCCGCGGGACGCGGCGACGAAGGAACCGGCCCCGTGGACACCCTCCCAATGCCACCCCAATGCCACGTTGCCGGTTTCCCCGATTCGCTCCATCATCGGGACCGGCCCCCGGAGCGCAGCGGGGGACCGGGGAGGGATGCGGCTGATCGGGCAGTATGATCCCACGCTCGTTCTGCTGTCGGTGATGTCGGCGGTCCAGGGGGCCTATGTCAGCCTCGTCCTGGCCACCGGAATCGCGGCCGAAACGGGCCTTCGGCGCCGGCTCCTGCTGGCGGCGGCGGCGTTCGCCCTCGGCACCGGCATCTGGACCATGCATTTCGTCGGCATGCTGGCGCTGCGGCTGCCCGTCCCGGTCAGCTACGACGCGCTGATGACGGTCGTCTCGGCGCTCGCCGCCATCCTGGCGGTCGGCCTGTCGGTGGCGCTGATCGCCACGCGGCCGGCCGGACGCACCGGCCTCGCGCTGGCCTCGGCCACCATGGGTGTCGGCATCGCCACCATGCACTATCTGGGCATGGCGGCGATGCGGGTGCACGCCACCGTGACGCACGACCCGACGGCGGTCGCCCTGTCGGTGGCGCTTGCCGTCGGGGCGTCCTACCTGTCCCTGGCCTTCGCCTTCGGCGGCGGGTGGAGGCCGCCGCTGGTGGCGGCGGCGGCGGCCATGGCGCTGGCCATTTCCGGCATGCACTACACCGCCATGTGGGCGGCCTCCTTCACCGAAGGCGGGCATCCGGCCCCGGCCGCGGCGGCCCCGGCCATCCCCTCCGACACGCTGGCCATCATCGTCGCGGTGGTCGCCTTCCTCATCTCCGGTGCCTTCCTGCTGATGCTGGTGCCGGACGGGCGGGGCGCGGGGGCGCCCGGCCGCTCCGGCGGCCCCGGCGCCGGTCACGCCCGGCCCGGCCGCGCCGCCGCCCGCCAACGGGGAGCGCATCCCGGCGGTGAAGAACGGGATCACCGTCCTGCTGCGCCAGGAGGCCATCCTGTACGTCGAGGCCGACGCCCACTACACCCACCTGTTCGACGGTTCGGCCCACTATTTCTGCAACCTGCCGATCTCCGAGGTCGAACGGCGGCTCGACCCGGAGCGCTTCATCCGCGTGCACCGCAGCCACATCGTGCGCAAGGAGGCCATCGCCGGCTTCCGGCGGCAGGGCGGCCACGCCCTCGTCCGGCTGGCCTGCGACCCGCCCCGCGAGGTGCCGGTGAGCCGCCGGCGCCTCCTCGCCGTCCAGCAGACGCTCGGCGTCTGACGGGAGTCATGGACGCCTTGCGCAGGGCGCGGCAGGGCGCCCCGCCCCGTACGTCCGCCCGAGCCCGTACGCGCCGCCCCGTACACCACGTCCGGCCGCCCGGCCTCCGGCCGTTCATTCGTGCCGGACGCCTGCCGTTCGTGCAAAGCGCGGAGGATTCCGCCCCGGATCGGGAAGAATGCCGGATCAACAAGCAATCAGCCGCGCCAATCGCAAGCGGCCCCGGAGGAGGAGGCGGACCGACGTGATCCCCGGATCCTACGACTATCACCGGCCGGCGTCGGTCGCCGACGCCGTGGCGCTGCTGGCCGCGCTGGGGGAGGACGCCAGGGTGCTCGCCGGCGGGCACAGCCTCATTCCCATGATGAAGCTGCGCCTTGCCCAGCCGGCGGCGCTCGTCGACCTCGCGCGCATCCCCGACCTGAAGGGCATCCGGGAGGAGGCGGGGGTCCTCGTCGTCGGCGCCACCACCACGCTCGCCGAGCTGATCGCGTCGGAGCCGGCGGCCCGGCTCTGCCCGATCCTGCGCGAGGCCGCCGCGATGATCGCCGACCCGCAGGTGCGCTCCTGCGGCACCGTCGGCGGCAACTTGGCCAACGGCGACCCCGGCAACGACCTGCCGGCGCTGATGCTGTGCCTGGACGCCGCCTACACCCTCATCGGCCCCGGCGGGGCGCGGCGGGTGGCGGCGCGCGCCTTCTACGAGGGCGCCTACGTCACCGCGCTGCGCCCCGACGAGATCCTGACCGAGCTGCGCATTCCCATCCCGCCCGCCGGCCACGGCTGGGCCTACGAGAAGCTGAAGCGCAAGGTGGGCGACTACGCCACCGCCGCCGCCGCCGTCCTGCTGACCCGCTCCGGCGGGACCATCGTCACCGCGGCCGTCGCCCTGACCAACCTCGGCGACACCCCGATCTTCGCCGAGGCGGCGGGCCAGGCCCTGGTCGGCACCACCGGCGACGAGGCCGCCGCCGCCCGCGCCGCGGTGCTGGCCAAGGCGCTGATGAACCCGGCCGACGACGGGCGCGGGCCGCCGGGCTACCGCGCCAGCGCCGGCGCGGTGATGGTCCGCCGCGCCCTGGCCCGCGCCGTTGCCCGTGCCGCCTGAGGAGCCCGCCCATGGCCAAGCACAGCGTCTCGCTCACCGTCAACGGCCGGCCGGTCACGGCCGAGGTCGAGGACCGCAAGCTGCTGATCCATTTCCTGCGCGAAGGGCTGAACCTGACCGGCCCGCACATCGGCTGCGAGACCAGCCATTGCGGCGCCTGCACCGTCGACCTCGACGGCCGCTCCGTGAAGTCCTGCACGCTGTTCGCCGTGCAGGCGGACGGCGCCTCGATCCTGACCATCGAGGGCATGGCCGCCCCCGACGGCACGCTGCACGCCTTGCAGGAGGCGTTCCGCGAGCATCACGGGCTGCAATGCGGCTTCTGCACGCCGGGCATGATCACCCGCGCCTTCCGCCTGCTCCAGGAGAACCCGGACCCGAGCGAGGCGGAGATCCGCCAGGGCATCTCCGGCAACCTGTGCCGCTGCACCGGCTACCAGAACATCGTGAAGGCGATCCGCTCCGCCGCCGGCACGCTGGCCGCACGGCCGGCTGACGACCGGCCGGACCCGCCCGCCACCCAGGAGGCCGCGGAATGACCGACGCCACCACCTTGCCGCGCGAGCAGCGCGAGGCCACCCTCAAGGGCATCGGCTGCGCCCGCCGCCGCGCCGAGGACGCCCGCTTCATCCAGGGCAAGGGCGGCTATGTGGACGACCTCAAGCTGCCGGGCATGCTGCACGGCGACTTCGTGCGCAGCCCCTACGCCCACGCCCGCATCACCCGCATCGACGCCGCCGCCGCGCTCGCGCTGCCGGGGGTGAAGGCGGTGCTGACCGCCGACAGCCTGAAGCCGCTGAACCTGCACTGGATGCCGACGCTGGCCGGCGACGTGCAGGCGGTGCTGGCCGACGAAAAGGTCCTGTTCCAGGGCCAGGAGGTCGCCTTCGTCGTCGCCGAGGACCGCTACGTCGCCGCCGACGCGGTGGAGCTGGTGACGGTGGAGTACGAGGAGCTGCCCGTCCTGGTCGATCCCTTCGCCGCCATGGCTCCCGAGGCCCCGGTGCTGCGCGAGGATCTGGCCGGCAAGACCGAGGGCGTGCACGGCGCGCGCCGCCATCCCAACCACATCTTCACCTGGGAGGCCGGCGACCGCGAGGCCACCGACGCCGTCTTCGCCGCCGCCCCGGTCACCATCAGGGAGCTGATCTCCTACCACCGCACCCACCCCTGCCCGCTGGAGACCTGCGCCTGCGTCGCCAGCATGGACAAGACGCGGGGCGAGCTGACGCTGTGGGGCACCTTCCAGGCGCCGCACGTCATCCGCACCGTGGCCTCCATCCTGTCCGGCATTCCCGAGCACAAGGTCCGGGTGGTGGCCCCCGACATCGGCGGCGGCTTCGGCAACAAGGTGGGGGCCTATCCCGGCTACATCTGCTCGGTGGTCGCCTCCATCGTGCTGGGCGTTCCGGTCAAGTGGGTGGAGGACCGGATGGAGAACCTGTCCGCCACCGCCTTCGCCCGCGACTACCACATGACCTGCGAGCTGGCGGCGACGGCCGAGGGCCGGCTGCTCGGCCTGCGCGCCCACGTCCTGGCCGACCACGGCGCCTTCGACGCCTGCGCCGACCCGTCCAAGTTCCCGGCCGGATTCTTCAACATCTGCACCGGCAGCTACGACATCCCCACCGCGCATCTGGCGGTGGACGGGGTCTACACCAACAAGGCGCCGGGCGGCGTCGCCTACCGCTGCTCCTTCCGGGTGACCGAGGCCGCCTACATGATCGAGCGGGCCATGGACATCCTGGCGCGCAGGCTCGCCATGGACCCGGCGGAGCTGCGGATGAGGAACTTCATCCCGCCCGAGCGCTTCCCCTACCGCTCGGCGCTCGGCTGGGAGTACGACAGCGGCGACTACCCCGCCGCCCTGGCCAAGGCCCTGGAGGCGGTCGACTACCGCGCGCTGCGTGCGGAGCAGGAGCGCCGGCGCGACGCCTTCGCCCGCGGCGAAACGCGCGAGCTGATGGGCATCGGCCTGTCCTTCTTCACCGAGATCGTCGGCGCCGGCCCGTCGCGCAACTGCGACATCCTCGGCATCGGCATGTTCGACAGCGCCGAGATCCGCATCCACCCCACGGGCTCGGTGATCGCCCGCATGGGCACCAAGAGCCAGGGCCAGGGCCACGAGACGACCTACGCCCAGATCCTGGCCAGCGAACTCGGCATCGACGCCGACCTGATCACCATCGAGGAGGGCGACACCGCCACCGCGCCCTACGGGCTCGGCACCTACGGCTCGCGCTCCACCCCGGTGGCCGGGGCCGCCGCCGCGGTGGCGGCGCGCAAGATCAAGGCCAAGGCGCAGATGATCGCCGCCCACCTTCTGGAGGTCGCCGACGGCGACCTGGAATGGGACATCGACCGCTTCCGCGTCAAGGGCCTGCCCGAACGCTTCAAGACCATGAAGGAGATCGCCTGGGCCGCCTACAACCGGCCGCCCCCCGGCCTGGAACCGGGGCTGGAGGCGACCAGCTACTACGACCCGCCCAACATGACCTACCCGTTCGGCGCCTATGTCTGCGTGCTCGACATCGACGTCGACACCGGCGCCGCCAGGGTCCGGCGCTTCTACGCGCTGGACGATTGCGGCACCCGCATCAACCCGATGATCATCGAGGGGCAGGTGCACGGCGGCCTGACCGAGGGCTTCGCCATCGCCATGGGGCAGGAGATCGCCTACGACGCGCTGGGGAACGTGAAGAACGCCACCTTGATGGACTTCTTCATCCCCACCGCGGTGGAGACCCCGGTGTGGGAGACCGGCTTCACGGTCACCCCCTCGCCCCACCACCCGATCGGCGCCAAGGGCGTCGGCGAGAGCCCCAACGTCGGCAGCGTCCCCTGCTTCTCCAACGCGGTGAACGACGCCTTCGCGCCCTTCGGCCTCGGCCACATCCCGATGCCCCACGATGCCTGGCGCCTGTGGACGGCGGCGGAGCGGGCGGGGCTGCACCGGGAGTAGCCGGCCCCGGAGCCGCCATGCCCCTCGACCCCGCCCCCATCGCCCGCCGCCTGGGCGCCGCCGGCTACGTCGCCGACGACGCGCTGGCCTTCGCGCTGGCCCTGATGGACCATCTGAAGCGCCCCCTCCTGCTGGAGGGCGAGGCCGGCGTCGGCAAGACGGAGGTCGGAAAGGCGCTGGCCGCCCTGCACGGCTGCCGGCTGATCCGCCTGCAATGCCACGAGGGGCTGGACGTGGCGGGCGCGCTCTACGAATGGAACTACCAGCGCCAGCTCATCGCCATCCGCGCCCACGAGGGCCGCGGCGCCGATCCCGACGCGGTCGAGCGGCACGTCTTCTCCGAGGATTACCTGCTGGAGCGCCCGCTGCTCGCCGCCATCCGCGAGGCCGTCCCGGCGGTCCTGCTGATCGACGAGGTGGACCGCGCCGACGAGGAGTTCGAAGCCTTCCTGCTGGAGGTGCTGTCCGATTTCCAGGTGACGGTGCCCGAGCTGGGCACCATCCGGGCCCGCTCCATCCCCCGCGTGGTGCTGACCAGCAACGGCACGCGCGAGCTGTCGGACGCGCTGCGCCGGCGCTGCCTCTACCACTGGATCGACTACCCCGACGAGGGGCGGGAGGCGCGCATCCTGGAGGCGCGGCTGCCGGGGATCGACGGCGCCCTGGCCCGCCAGATCGCCCGCTTCGTCGCCCGGCTGCGCCGCGAGGACCTGCGCAAGGCGCCCGGCGTGGCGGAGACGCTGGACTGGGCGGCGGCGCTGATGGGCCTCGGCATCGACGACCTGCGCCGCACCCCCGAGGCCCTGCACGCCACCCTGCTCTGCCTGCTGAAGACCCGGGAGGACCGGGCCGCGGTGGCCCCGGAGACCGTGGCCGCCATCGCGGCCCGGGCGGGGTGACGGCGATGGCCGCCGCACCTCCCCCCCGGGACGGGCAGGGCGGCGCCCTGGCGCGCCGCCGCCTCGCCGCCTTCGTGGCCTGGCTGCGCCGCCACGGCCACCCGGTCGGACCGGCGGAGGCGGCGGACGCCCTGCGCCTGATGGCGGCGCTCGACCTGTCGCGCCCGGCCGTCCTGCGGGCCGCGCTCAAGCCCCTGCTGTGCGGCCGGCGGGAGGAGTGGGAACACTTCGACGCCCTGTTCGACGCCCATTGGCTGGGCCGCGGGGCGCGCACGGCGGTCCGCGTCTCCGGCACGCCGCCACCGCTGCCCTCCCGGCCGACGGTGCCGGCGGCCGATGGCGGGCTGAAGCGGCTGATGGACGCGGCCGACCGCCGCGCCGCCGCAC
>JAEZHQ010000045.1 GCA_023416455.1 Pseudomonadota bacterium
CCAGGCCCCTTGACCCAGGTCATGGGCATTTTCCGCCGGCGTCCCCATGTTGGGCGGGTGACCATGCCCGGAGACCCGCCTTGGACGCCCATTCGGCCCTGTCGCTGCTCGAAGCCGGCCTTAACCAGTGCGCCGTGGTGGTCGGCCGCGACGGCGGGCTGCTCCTGGCCCTGCTGACGGCCGGGCTGGTCGGCGGAGTCACCCACTGCGCGGGCATGTGCGGCCCCTTCGTTCTCGCCCAGGTCACCGCCCGGCTGGAGCGGGTGCCGGCGGCGCGCATGAGCGAGTTCCACCGCCTCGCCGGGGCGGCCGTCCTGCCCTACCATCTCGGCCGTGCGACCAGCTACGCGGCGGTCGGCGCGGTCGCCGCGACGGTCGCCGGCCATGTCGCGGCGCTGCCCGGGCTGAAATGGCTGTCGGTGGCGCTGCTCGGCTTCGCCGCCCTGTTCTTCCTCGGCTATGCGGTGCGCGGCCTGTCGGCCTGGGTGCCGGCCTTCGACGGCGCCGCCCGGCGCTGGTGGGGCGACCGGGTCGCCCGCCTCGCCCGGCCGCTGTTCGGCAACCCGACGGGCTGGCGCGGCTACGGGCTGGGGGTGGCGCTGGGCTTCATTCCCTGCGGGCTTCTCTACGGCGCGGTCGCGGTGGCGGCGGCCAGCGGCAGCGCGCTGACCGGCGCGCTCGGCATGCTGGCCTTCACGCTGGGGACGGTGCCCAGCCTGCTCGCCGTCGGCCTCGCCGGCCATCTCGCCGGGCGGGCGTGGCGGACGGCGGTGGCGCGGGCGGCGCCGGTCGTCATGGTGGGCAACGCCGGCGTGCTCGGCTGGATGGCCCTGCGGATGATCGTCACCTGAGCGGGTGCCGCTGCCCCTTGAGCGCGTCGGCCAGGGGAATCTCCCCGCAGCCCGGCTTGAGCGGCCGCTGCTGGCTCTCGTGCGGGGCCCAGCCGGCCAGATAGAGCACCTGGAAGGTGGCGGGGATGCGCCCATCCGCCTCCGCGTAGCGGTCGGCGTAGTGCCGCGCCGCCTCGAACAGCAGGCGGCGGCCGGCCGGGACCTTGCGGCGGGCCAGCACGGCGTTGCTCTCCCCCATGCCGCGCAGGTCGCGCATCAGCGCGAAGGCATCCGAATAGGTGACGGTCAGCGTGTCGCTGTCCACCACGGGCAGGGCGAAACCGGCGCGCTGCATCAGCCCGCCCACGTCGCGGATCTCGGCGAAGGGGGAGACCCGCGGCGACACGCCGCCGGCCACCTCCATCTCGGCCTCGAACAGGCAGCGGCGCAGCTCCAGCAGGGTCTCGCCCCCCAGCATGGCGGCGCAGAAGAAGCCGTCCGGCTTCAGCGCCTGGCGCAGCTGGAGCAGGGCGCCCGGCAGGTCGTTGACCCAGTGCAGGCTGAGGTTGCTCACCACCAGGTCGAAGCTCTCCGGCGCGAAGGGCAGGAACTCCTCGTCGGCGGCGACGGCCGGCGGCCCCGCCCGCCGGGCGAAGGCGGGCGCCAGGTCGCAGGCGACCAGCCACTCGATGCCCTTGCGCCCGCGCAAGGCCCGGCCCAGGGCGCCGTCGTGGCTGCCCAGGTCGAGCGCCGTGGGGAAGGGGCGGACCACGTCCTCCAGCCGGTCGGCGAGGCGGTCGGCCACCTCCTCGAACAGGAAGGCGTGCCCGGCGAAGGCGGCGGCGGCGCGGTCGCGGCGGCGGCGGACGAGCGCGCGGTCGAAGACGGTCATGCGGTCGGGAGTCGTCATGCCCGCAATATAACCCGGCCGGCGGGGGCCACAACCGTCGCCACGCGCCGGGCATCCGTGCTGGAGTTTCGTGCCTTTGGTCTGCGAGCGGATTCACGCGTCAAATCGATTCCGATTTTACGCGATCCGCTCTAGGCTCGACCGCGGACCTGCCGGGAGCCCTGCCGATGAGCATCGAGGAAGCGATTGGCTTCAGCTACGAGGCCCTGATCGTCATCATCAAGATCACCGGGCCGGTCCTGCTCATCACCACCTCGCTCGGCCTGCTGCTCACCACCTTCCAGCAGGTGACCAACATCAACGAGCAGACCCTCCAGCAGGATCTGAAGATCTTCGCGACCCTGGCCGTCGTGTTCATCACCGCACCGGCGATCTTCATCGTGCTGCGCGACTACACCTTCGCCATCTTCGAGCGGATCGCCTTGCTGCACTAGCCGCGGGAGGGAGGCGGGCGATGGCGGCCCTGACCCGGCTGGCGGGGGTCCTCCTGGACGCGCTGCTCCCGCCGCGCTGTCTGGCCTGCGGCAAGCCGGTGGACCGCCAGGGCGGGCTGTGCCCGGCCTGCTGGGCGGCGCTGACCTTCATCGCCCCGCCGCTGTGCGCGGCCTGCGGCCTGCCCTTCGCCTTCGCCCCGGCGGAAGGGGCGGCGGAAGGGGCGGCGGAGGGCCGTTGCGGCGCCTGTCTGGCGGCGCCCCCGCCCTATGCCCGCGCCCGCGCCGTTCTGGTCTACGACGACGGCAGCCGGCCGCTCCTGCTCGGCTTCAAGCACGGCGACCGCATCCACGCCGCCGGCGCCTACGGGGCCTGGATGGCGCGGGCGGGGGCCGGGCTGCTGGCCGGGGCCGACCTGCTGGCCCCGGTGCCGCTGCACCGCTGGCGCCTGTTCCGGCGCCGCTACAACCAGGCGGCGCTGCTGGCGCGGGCGGTGGGTCGCCACGCCGGGGTGCCGGTGGTGCCGGATCTGCTGGTGCGCCGCCGGTCCACGCCCTCGCAGGGCGGGCTTGGCCGCAAGGAGCGGGCGCAGAACGTCAAG
>JAEZHQ010000080.1 GCA_023416455.1 Pseudomonadota bacterium
GCCCTGGGGCAGCAGCCGCAGCTCCCAGCCGGCGGTCGGCACGGCCGGCATGCCGGCCGGCTGTCCCGCCGGCAAGGCCGGGGCGGCCCGGCTCAGCCCCAGGTCGCGGCGCGCCAGGGCTTCGCGCAGCCGCTCCATCTCACCGCGGTGGGTCAGCGTCACCAACGCCTCGCGACGGCTGAGCGACAGCACGTCGGCGCGGCTCACCCCGGGCACGCCGCCCAGCCGCTTGCGCGCCTCCACCCAGTCGTCCAGCCGGGCCAGCGGCACGCGCACCAGGGTCACCTGCTCGGGCCCGCTTGCCACCGTGTTGGTGCGGCGCCAGTTCTCGTCGATGGCCGCCCCGACGAAGGTCACCGCGCGGTTCAGGAGATCGGCCGGGCGGTCGGAGGGATCGGCCTTCACGGCGACCGACTGCTCCTCCCGGCTGCCGTCGGGGGCGTAGCGGATCACCTCCACGGAGAGCCCCCGCGCCAGGTCCGGGCCGGCCGCCGGCAGATCGGTCCGGGCAACGACCACGCCGCCGGCGTTGTGACGCTGGGCGATGCGGGCGATGGCCTCCGGGTCGCCGGCCAGCGCCTCGTTGACCCCGATGGCCGAGATGTCGGCCAGCTCGCCGTCGGGCACCAGCAGCGGCACCAGCGAGGCGCCGGCCGACCGGCCCTCCCACGCCTCGCGCCAGGCGGTGCGGTCCTCCCACAGCACCGGGCGCCCGTCGGCGATGGTGACCGGCAGGACGACGAAGGGCCGGGTCGGCGGTTCCACATACTGATGCCCGGTGTTGCCCAGCGCGTCGCGCACCGCGTTGGGGCGGAAGCGCACGGTGATGGTGCCGAGGTAGCGGGTGGCCGAGACCTTTTCGTCGTCGATCTCGAAGCCCTGGACCAGCCGGGCGAGATCGGTGTCGGAAACCCGTGGGGTCGAGTGGGCGTCGGGGACGAGGCGCTTGTGCATCTGGTCCCACGCCTTCACCTGCGCCTCGCGGATCGCCTTGTCGCGCGCGGCGCTGGCGTTGGCCGCGGTGACGTCCACCGTGACCCCGGACACCGTGAAGGCGTCCGCCCCGACGGCGGCCTGGGACGGCGGCGCGCCCGGCGCCTGCGCCACGGCCGGGCCGGCGGCAGCCATGGCCACGAAGACGGCGGCGAAGCCCGCGAACAGCGGCGCACGGCGGCGGTGGAGCATTGCAATGCCTTCCGATTCGAGTATGTTCGGCCCGTTCCGATCGCCCGGTATATAGCTCAGCCCAAGCGAGGATACCATCAGCACCCAGTCTAATAACACGTCCGACGCCTATAAGAAGGCCGGCGTGGACATCGACGCGGGCAACGCTCTCGTTGACGCGATCAAGCCGCTCGCCCGCTCCACCGCGCGCCCTGGCTCCGACGCGGGGCTGGGCGGATTCGGCGCCCTGTTCGATCTGCGCGCCGCCGGCTACCGCGACCCGCTGCTGGTCGCCACCACCGACGGCGTCGGCACCAAGCTGAAGGTGGCCATCCTCGCCGGCAAGCACGACACGGTCGGCATCGACCTCGTCGCCATGTGCGTCAACGACCTCGTCGTCCAGGGCGCGGAGCCGCTGCTGTTCCTCGACTATTACGCCATGGGACGGCTGGACGTCGCAGCCGGCCGGTCCATCGTGGCCGGCATCGCCGAGGGCTGCCGGCAGGCCGGCTGCGCGCTGGTCGGCGGCGAGACCGCCGAGATGCCGGGCATGTACGCGGAGGGCGACTACGACCTCGCCGGCTTCGCGGTCGGCGCGGTGGAGCGCGAGCACGCCCTGACCGGCTCGGCCGTGCAGGCCGGCGACGTGGTCCTCGGGCTCGCCTCCTCGGGCGTGCATTCGAACGGCTACTCGCTGGTGCGCAAGCTGGTTGAGGGCGCCGGGCTGGACTATGGGGCGCCCTGCCCCTGGGACGCCTCGGCCACGCTGGGCGCGGCGCTGCTGACGCCGACGCGCATCTACGTGAAGGGCGCGCTGGCGGCGGTGCGGGCCGGCACGGTGCGGGCGCTCGCCCACATCACCGGCGGCGGCCTGGTCGAGAACATCCCGCGCGTGCTTCCCGACGGGCTGGGCGTCGCGCTCGACGCCACCGCCTGGCCGCTGCCCCCGGTGTTCTCCTGGCTGATGGCGACCGGCGGCCTGACGCCGCTCGACATGGCCCGCACCTTCAACTGCGGCCTCGGCATGGTCGCCGTGGTGCCGGCCGACCGCGCCGCGGAGGCCGCCGCCATCCTGGGCGGCGCCGGCGAGACGGTCTTCACCGTCGGCCGCGTGGAGGCGATCGCCGACGGCGCCCCCCGCGTCGCCATCACCGGGATGGACGCGGCATGGCGCGCCTGAAGATCGGGGTCCTCATCTCCGGGCGCGGCAGCAACCTCCAGGCGCTCATCGACGCCTGCGCCGCGCCGGACTTTCCGGCGGAGATCGCGCTTGTGCTCTCCAACAAGGCCGACGCCTTCGGCCTGGAGCGCGCCGCGCGGGCCGGGGTCGCCGGCCGCGTGGTCAGCCACCGCGACTTCCCCGGCGACAAGCGGGCCTTCGAGGAGGCCATGGACGCGGCGCTTCGCGCCGCCGGGGTCGAGCTGGTCTGCCTCGCCGGCTTCATGCGCCTGCTCTCGCCCTGGTTCGTCGAGCGGTGGCACGACCGGCTGATCAACATCCACCCCTCGCTGCTGCCCTCCTTCAAGGGGCTGGACACGCACGAGCGGGCGCTGGCCGCCGGCGTCCGCGTCCACGGCTGCACCGTCCATTACGTGCGCCCGGCGATGGACGAGGGGCCGATCATCGTGCAGGCCGCGGTGCCGGTCCTGCCCGGCGACGACGCCCACGCCCTGGGCGACCGCGTCCTGGAGTGCGAGCACCGCATCTACCCCCAGGCGGTCCGCCTGATCGCCGAAGGCCGCACCCGCGTCGAGGGCGAACGGGTGGTGCTCGCCCCCGCGCCGGACGCCCCGCCCCCGCCGGCGCTGGTCAGCCCGCCGGCCTGAGCGGAGCGGTCGATCCGCCGGAGCCTGAGCGGAGCCCTTGCCGAAACCGTTGGAGACGTCTACATATTCGGCAAAATCCAAGGGCCCAATCGAAGGGGGAAGAGATGGCGACACAGGACACGGCGGTCTATGGCTCGGGACTTTCCGACGACCACGACAACCGGGTGAGCGAGGAGCTGGTCCGCGAGCACGCCGAGGGCTGGAACGCCTTCACGAAATTCCTCACCTACAGCACCTCCGCGGTGATCGCGGTGCTGGTCCTGATGGCGATCTTCCTGCTGTAGGCCCCCACAGCGGACTCCGTTCCCGCCGCCCCGCGGCGGGCATGGAGTCCGTCCCCGCCGCCCGGCGGGGACTGCGCCCGCGGCGCCCTGTCAAAGGCGCTTGATGGTGGACACCATCAAGCGCCTTTTGTCCAACCCGGCAGCGCTTTTCCCGGCCATTGCCGAAACGGGTTAAGGCCACCGGTCATCAGCGTTCGTCCGGCAGGCGCCCCAGCAGCAGATCGCGCAGATCCATCACCAGCCCGTCCACCTGGTCCTCCCACGCCCCTTCGCCGGCCTGGATGGCGTGCATGATGTGGGTGGCCAGATGGATGAAGGCCGCCCGCACGCATTCCTCGGGCGGGAAATCGAAATCCAGCGTGTCGCGCAGGAAGACTCCGAGCTGGTCGGCCGAGTTCCAGGGATGGGCGATCACCGTGTCGAACCCGCTGGTGCCCAGGAACACCGCGTTCAGCGCCGTCGCCTGGCGGTAGATGGCGTCGATGGCCGTGTCCTGGTCGACCGCCTCCTTGAGCACCTCCTGGAAGGCGGCCAGGCACTGGTCGACGTAGCCGCGCACGAGAAGCTCGACCACCGCCTGGTCGCCCAGGTCGTTGCTCCCCTGGACGAGCGGCGGCAGCGGCTCCAGCAGCGCGGCGACGATCGGCGTGGGGGTCTGGCGTTCCATGGGCTGGCTCCTTGCGGTTGATTCCCGAATACTCGACTTTTCCATGGCTGTCCACGGCGGCCTGCCGCCGGCGCGGCGGCGCCCGGGGACAAGATGGAGACCCGCCGCCGGCCGCCGGCACCCGGAAACGGCCGAGGCCCCGGACGGCCTTCGCAAGCCATCCGGGGCCTCGGCGGACCCGCCCCGGGAGGGGCCGCCCCCCGCGGGGCGGCGGCCCCTCACCGGGCGTTGGACGGGGCGGCCGGGATCAGCCGACCAGCTCGATGCCGGAGAAGAAGAAGGCGATCTCCTGGGCGGCGGTCTCCGGGGCGTCCGAGCCGTGCACCGAGTTGGCCTCGATGGACTCGGCGAACTCCTTGCGGATGGTGCCCTCGGCGGCGTTGGCCGGGTTGGTGGCGCCCATGATCTCGCGGTTGCGGGCGATGGCGTTCTCGCCTTCCA
>JAEZHQ010000156.1 GCA_023416455.1 Pseudomonadota bacterium
GTGGCGTCGCCGAAGCGGAAGCCGTTCTCGCCGTCGGCCAGACGGTCCTCGTCGGAGAGGCCGCTGCGCGCGACCCGCTGGCCCGTGTTGGCCTCGGCGACCTCAACCGTCAGGTCCACCCGCTTCCTGACCGAGAGGGAGACGGCGTTGCCCGTGCCGACGGCCTCGTCGAGCAGCGCCCGGTTCAGGTCGAAGTCGAGGCGTGCCCCGCTCGCCAGGCGGGCTTCGACGTGCTGGTCGCCCTGCGCCAGATCCGCATAGCGGACGGTGTGCGAGACCGCATCGCGCCCGTCCGACACGGTGATGATACGGTCCGCGCCCTGGCGGCCGACGATGGTGACGCGCAGGTCGGAGAAGCCGCCGGCGGTGGCCGAGCTGAAGCCGGTGGCCCGGACCCTCCGGATGCCGAGCGCCGTCTCCAGCCGGGAACGGTCCTCCTCGCCGATCCCGATCCCGCCGTCGCCGACGACCTGGGTGACGAAGCGGGCGTCGCGGCTGGCGTTGGTGACTGCGACACCACGGACCCCGGTCATGTCGGTCGTCCGGACCACGCGGTCGTGGTCCCGCGCGGTCGCCAGGTTGCCGTCGCGCACGGAGCCGTCCCGGGCGACGGCGTTGACGTGGGCGATGACGGTGTCGAACTGGGCGGCCAGCGACCGGGCGCGCTCCGGGTCGTCGGCGATGCCGGGGGTGTTGCGCGCCGTCTCCGCCAAAACCCGGGCCTGCCGGATCAGGCTCTCGATCGATTCCGCCGCCTTGTCGGCCGCCTTGATCGTCGAGACCACCCGGAACTGCTCCTCCTTGGCGGTGAGCAGGCCCAGCGCGCGCTGGCGCAGGCCGGTGGCGGCGAAATAGCCGGCCCCGTCGAGCGGGGAGGCCAGCTTCACCCCGGTGGACAGGCGCAAACCCGAGGCCGCCACCGCCGCCGACGTCGCCGTCAGGTGGCGGAGGGTCGTTCGAATCCCACCGGGAAGCGCGACGGAGTCGACCATGGATAAGGATTCAGCGCTGGGTGACCGGGTGCGGCCGGACCTCTTGCAAGGCAGTATCCCACATTTGCCCTGGGGCCGAAAACGCCAAGTTCGCGTTCCTCGAACCGCGAATCCGGCGCTTGACAGCGGTGAGGAACGCGCGTTCCACCCGGCCTTTCCACCACAGGCTGAAGCACCTCGGCCGGGTCCGCGGCGCCGCCCTTTCCCATTCCGGCGCCTCGGTTTCTGGGGTATAAGCCGGGTGGAAGCAGGGTGCGTTCCGGCGATTAACCGAAATCAAGTTAAATGGAGAGGACGTCATGTCCGGCGACTTCGACACGATGGCGCTCGAGTACCACCGGAACCCCAGGCCCGGGAAGCTGGCGGTGGTCGCCACCAAGCCGATGGCCAACCAGCGCGACCTGGCGCTCGCCTATTCGCCGGGTGTGGCCGCCGCCTCCAACGCCATCGCCGCCGATCCCGCCCAGGCGGCCGAGCTGACCTCGCGCGCCAACCTCGTCGCCGTCGTCACCAACGGCACGGCGGTGCTGGGCCTTGGCAACATCGGCCCGCTCGCCGCCAAGCCGGTGATGGAGGGCAAGGCCGTCCTGTTCAAGAAGTTCGCCGGCATCGACTGCTTCGACATAGAGCTGAACGAGCTGGATGTCGACGCGCTGGTCGACACCATCGTCCGGATGGAGCCGACCTTCGGCGCCATCAACCTGGAGGACATCGCGGCGCCCGCCTGCTTCGAGGTGGAGCGGCGCTGCCGCGAGCGGATGCGCATCCCGGTCTTCCACGACGACCAGCACGGCACCGCCATCGTGGTGGGGGCGGCGGTCCTCAACGGGATGAAGCTGGTCGGCAAGGATCTGGGCTCGGTCAAGGTCGTCTCCACCGGCGGCGGGGCCGCCGGCATCGCCTGCCTGGACCTGATGGTCGCGCTCGGCGTGCGCCGCGAGAACGTCTGGCTGGTCGACCGCGTCGGCGTCGTCCACAAGGGCCGCAACGAGGAGATGAACCCCTATAAGGACGCCTACGCGCAAGCGACCGAGGCGCGCGTGCTGGCCGACGTGATCGACGGGGCGGACATCTTCCTCGGCCTGTCCGGCCCCCGCGTGCTGAAGCCGGAGCTGCTGGCGCGCATGGCCGACCGGCCGCTGATCCTGGCCCTGGCCAACCCGGAGCCGGAGATCATGCCGGACCTGGCGCGCGAGGCGCGCTCCGACGCCATCATCGCCACCGGCCGGTCGGATTTCCCGAACCAGGTCAACAACGTTCTGTGCTTCCCCTTCATCTTCCGCGGCGCGCTCGACGTCGGCGCCACGACGGTGAACGAGGAGATGAAGATCGCCGCCACCCACGCAGTCGCCGGCCTGGCCCAGGCCGAGCCGTCCGACGTGGTCGCCGCCGCCTATGTGGGCGAGAACCTGCGCTTCGGCCCGGACTACATCCTGCCCAAGCCCTTCGACCCGCGTCTGGTGATCGAAGTGTCCTCGGCGGTCGCCAAGGCGGCGATGGACAGCGGCGTGGCGACGCGCCCCATCGCCGATTTCCGCGCCTACCGCGACAGCCTCGGCCAGTATGTCTTCCGTTCCGGCCTCGTCATGAAGCCGGTCATCACCAAGGCGAAGTCGGCGCCCAAGCGCATCGTCTACGCGGAGGGCGAGGACCCGCGCGTGCTGCGCTGCGCCCAGGTGGTGGTGGACGACGGCATCGCCCATCCGGTCCTGCTGGGCCGGGCCGAGGTGATCGAGCGCACCATCGCCGACATGGGCCTGCGCATCCGTCCGGGCAGGGACGTGGAGGTGATCGAGCCGGCGCGCGACCTGCGCTGCCATAACTACGCCGAGGTCTACCGGCAGATCATGGGCCGCCGCGGTGTGTCGCCGGCCAACGCGCTGAACGTCGTGCGCACCCAGCAGACCGTCTTCGGCGCGCTGATGGTCCATCGGGGCGAGGCCGACGGCATGGTCTGCGGCACGTCCGGCCGTTACGGCGACCATTTCAACCACGTCATGGACGTGATCGGGCTGCGCAAGGGCGTGAAGGTCGCCGGGGCGATGAACGGCCTGATCTCGCAGAAGGGCACCCATTTCATCTGCGACACCTACGTCAACCCCGACCCGACCGCCGAGCAGGTGGCCGAGATCGCCCGGCTGGCCGCGGAGGAGGTGAGGCGCTTCGGCATCGAACCGAAGGTGGCGCTGCTTTCCCACTCCAACTTCGGCAGTGCGGACACGCCGTCCGCCCGCAAGATGCGGCTGGCCTACCAGCTCATCTCGCAGGAGATGCCCGACCTGGAGGTGGACGGCGAGATGCACGCCGACGCCGCCCTGTCGGAGGTGCTGCGCAAGGGCGTGCTGCCCGACAGCCGCCTGAAGGGCGAGGCGAACCTGCTGGTCATGCCGACGCTGGACGCCGCCAACATCGCCTTCAACATGCTGAAGATCATGGCCGATGCGCAGAATGTCGGGCCGATGCTGCTGGGTGCCGCGCGCCCCGTGCACATCGTCACCCCGTCGGTGACCACGCGCGGTCTGGGCAACATGACGGCGGTGTCGGTGGTGGATGCCCAGCTTGCCGCGCCGGTCAACGCCGCCCCGCGTCCCCCGGCGATGCAGGAC
>JAEZHQ010000163.1 GCA_023416455.1 Pseudomonadota bacterium
GCTCAGGCGGGACGGGCCTCGGCGGTGGCGGCGGTGGCGCGCCGGGCGTCGCTGCGCCGGGCCGCGTCGCGCCGCGCCTTCTCGGCCTCGTAGAGCGGGCGGTACTTGCCGACGAACCCCTTCCGGCAGGCGCGGTGGAAACGCCGGGACGCGGTCTCCCAGTCGTCGCCGGGGCGCAGCCAGCTGACGTAGGTGGTGCCGCTGCGCGGGTCGGTGCGCAGATAGCGGCCGCGCCCCTTCCCGCCCCGCACCCACTGGCCGGGATTGAGGCGCAGGGCACCGTGGGCCAGCAGCATGGACAGCTGCGGGGTCAGCTCGATGGTCGGGAAATAGGGCATGACGGTCCTCCCGGCCGGTCCCCGCCGGGCCGGCCGCAAAACGCTCTTCCGGTTGTTTCGATGCCCGACTGATATGGGTGCCGACCGCCGGATGTTCAAGTTTTGTTCATGCCCGTCAAGGGCTTGCCTACGGTCGCCGGAGGGGACGGACCACGATTGTCCGTTGAGCGGGACGGCCGTCCGTCCTAGGGTCTGGCACGGTGCCCCAACCATCGGATCCGAGTGCGCATGCGCCCCCTCACCTGCCTCCCCGCCCGCGTCCTGTTCGCCGCCCTCCTGCTGGCCGGCTGCCAGACCACGGCCGCCCCGCCGGTCTCCGCCACCACCGGCGGGTCCAGCGCCTCCGCCGCCTCGGCGGTGGTGGCGTCCGCGCAGCCGGAGAGCTTCGAGGAATGGCTGACGGGCCTGCGCGCGGAAGCGCTCGGCCAGGGCATCCGGCCGCAGACCTTCGAGCGGGCCTTCGCGCGGGTGACGCTGTCCGACCGCGTGATCGAGCTGGATTCCAGCCAGCCCGAGTTCACCCGCCAGCCCTGGCAGTATCTGGACAGTGCGGTGAACGAGCGGCGCGTCCAGGCCGGCCGCCAGAAGCTCCAGGAGAACGGCGCGCTGCTGCGCCCCATCGCCCAGCGCTCCGGCGTTCCGCCCGAGATCCTGGTGGCCTTCTGGGGGGTGGAGACCGACTTCGGCAACGTCACCGGCGGCTTTTCGGTCATCGACGCGCTGACCACGCTGGCCTACAAGGGCCGGCGCGCGGCTTATTTCCGCACCGAGCTGCTGGCCGCGCTGCGCATCCTCGACAACGGCGACATCCCGCTGGAACGGATGTCCGGTTCCTGGGCCGGGGCCATGGGCCAGACCCAGTTCATGCCGACCATCTTCCTCAAGCACGCCGTCGACGAGGACGGCGACCGCCGCCGCGACATCTGGGGCAGCCTGCCCGACGTCTTCGCCTCCACCGCCCGCTTCGTGCAGGCCAACGGCTGGCGCAGCGGCGAGGGCTGGGGCGAGGAGGTCGTCCTGCCCGCCGACTTCCCCTACGACCAGGCCGAGCTGACCATCACCAAGCCGGTCTCCGAATGGCGCCGGATGGGTCTGCGGCCGGTGGGCGGCGGGGCGCTGTCCGGCGACGGGCCGGCCGCCGTGCTGGTGCTCGCCGGTCATCGCGGCCCGGCCTTCCTGGTGCGCGAGAATTTCCGCGCCATCATGCGCTACAACCCTTCCACCAGCTATGCGCTGGCGGTCGCGCTCCTGTCCGACCGCATGGCCGGGCGCCCCGGCATCCAGGGCGCATGGCCGCGCCAGGAACCGGCGCTCAGCCGGGACGAGCGGCTGGAGCTGCAACAGCGGCTGGCGGCGCTGGGCATGGAACCCGGCACGCCCGACGGCATCGTCGGCGCCAACACGCGCAACGCCGTCCGGCGCTTCCAGAAGGCGATCGGCGCCGTCCCCGACGGCTTCGCCACCCGGACCCTGCTGGAGCGGCTGCGCCAGCAATCGGGCGGTGCGCCGGTGTCCGGCTGAGCCGGCCCGATCCATGCCGTCGTTGTGCGGGCGGATTCACGCTTCAGATCGATTCCGGTTTTCCGCGATCCGCTCCTCAGGCGCCGAGGAGGTGCAGGACGAGCTGCCGGCTGTGCGGCCGGGCGCGGTGCTCGAACAGGTGGATCCCCTGCCAGGTGCCCAGCGCCAGCCGCCCTTCCACCACCGGGATCGACAGCTGGGTGTTGGTCAGGGCCGAGCGGATGTGCGCGGGCATGTCGTCCGGCCCCTCCAGCCGGTGGTCGTACAGCGACGGATCCTCGGCGACGAGCCGCCGGAAGAAGCGCTCCAGGTCGCCGCGCACGTCGGGGTCGGCGTTCTCCTGAATGAGCAGCGAGGCCGAGGTGTGCCGGCAGAAGACGGTCAGCAGGCCGGTCGCGATGCCCTGCCCGTCCAGCCAGCGGGCGACCGGCTCGGTCACCGGGACAAGCCCCTGCCCGTGGGTGCGGATGGTCAGTGTGGTGACGGCCTGTCTCATCGATGCCCCCGGCCTGTTGCCCGACTTGCGCGCCGTCCGGCTTGGAACCCGGCCCGGCCCATACCAGATCGGGTTCCACGTTGCGGACGTCCAGAAGGTGTTCCATGGAATTGAGCGGCCAGTACCGCATCCCGGCGGCGCGCGAGCAAGTGTTCACCGCCCTGTGCGACCCCATCGTCCTGCAACGCTGCATCCCCGTGCTGGAGGACATCGACCGGCTGTCGCCGACCGAATACGCCGCCCGCGTGCGCGCCACGGTGGGTCCCCTGAAGGCCCGCTTCTCCGGCCGGCTGCGCCTTGCCCCGCAGGACACGCCCCGCTTCTACATCCTCTACGCCGAGGGCAGCGGCGGCCTCGCCGGGGCGGTCAGGGGCGAGGCGCGCATCACGCTGGAGGAGGTGGAGGGGCACACGCAGCTCTCCTACACGCTGGCGGCGGCCCTCGGCGGGGCCGTCGGACGGCTGGCGGTGAAGCTCGTCAGGGCGAAGGCGGACCGGGTGATCGACGGCTTCTTCGAGCGCTTCACGGCGGAGATCGCCGGCCCCTGACGCGCGCCGCGGCGGCGAGGCCGGAAAAACCACTTCGCAGTTGCGGAAATATGGGTCAGGATGGCGCAACGGACCGCCCCTTGACCCGCCGCCCGGGAGTGCGCCGACCATGACCCTCATCCTGCCCCAGCCTCCGGTCGACTCGCTGGACGGCGCCCCGCTCGACCGCCTCCTCTTCGGGCGCATCCTGGCGCTGGCCGCCGCCGAGGCCGGCCGTCCCCTCACCCACACCCTCGGCCTGGAGCGTGACGCCGTCACGGAGCTGGTGCGGCGCCATGTGCCGGAGTTCACGCCCCTGCTCGCCGCCCTGCCGGCCGGCGCCGGCGAGGACGCCATCGAGGAGGAGGACCTGCGGGCCTTCCTGCTCGACCACCGCGCCCGCGGCGCGGCGGAGGAGGCGTGGCTGGCGGCCATCGTGGCGCGCCGCTCGCTGGCCCCGAACCACCTCTGGCAGGACATGGGCTTCGCCAGCCGGCTGGAGCTGAACGCCATGTTCCGCCGCCACTTCCCGGCCCTGGTCGCGCGCAACGGCAGCGACATGAAGTGGAAGAAGTTCTTCTACCGCCAGCTCTGCGAACGCGAGGGGCTGCTCCTGTGCAAGTCCCCGAACTGCGAGGTGTGCGATGATTTCTCCGCCTGCTTCGGCGCCGAGGACGGCGACCCGCTGAGCACGCTGGCCCGCGCGGCGCGGGCGGAAGGCGCCTGATCCGGCCGGCACCGGCCGCATCAGCGGGGCTGGGCCCCCAGATCCTCGAACCGCAGGCCCTTGTCGGACGGGGTGAAGCGGCCCTTGCCGTTGACGGTGAGCGCGGGGCGCCCCCCTTGCGCCGCGAAGGTGGCCGCGTAGTAGCAGTCGTATCGGCCGTCCGGAGCGCCGGCGGCCCCCTCCGCCCTTGCTTTTGTCTTCACGCAGCCCTGCTTGCGGAAGGACTCGAACTGGCGGAAGCCGCCGCGCCCCTGCCCTTCCAGCGTGCGCCGGGTGTGCGCCTCCACCAGCTTGCGCATGGCCGCCTCCGAGGGCTCCCCGGAGCAGGCGGCGAGCGGCAGGACGATCAGAAGAGGAAGCGCGAGCCGGCGGATCATCGTTGCCACGGCCCCCGCAGCGGGCGGGCGGGTCCGCTCGCCTGGACGGCCTTCTCCTCGTCCTTCTCCGCAGGGGCGGTGCGCAAGGTCCACGCCGGCGCCTCGGCGCCGCGCCGGACGCCGGTGAGGCCGACGGTGCCGGCCTTCGCCTTCAGCACGGCGTCGAGCGGATCCTGCACGGCCATGCGGTGCCTCCCTTCCCGTCGCGACGCCCGATCCGGAACCGCCGTGCCCGGATCGGCGCTTCAAACCGATTCCGGTCTTACGCGATCCGCTCCTAGGGTTTCGTGCGTTTAATCTGAAACGCACGAAACCCTAGGCCTTTGTTTTGCGAGCGGATTCACGCTTCAAATCGATTCCGATTTTACGCGATCCGCTCTAGCGCGCCGCCAGCAGCCGGTCGACCCGCTCCTTCAGCGCGCCGAAGGACGGCGGCTTGACCACGAAGCCGTTGACGCCCAGGGC
>JAEZHQ010000166.1 GCA_023416455.1 Pseudomonadota bacterium
GGTCCGGCCGCTTCGCCGACCCCACGCCGGACGGCCGGGACGGTCCGCTCGCCACCCCGGCCCGCGCCGTCGCGGCGGCGCGCCAGGGCGGCCCCCGCCTCATCCTGCTGCGCGGCGGCACCTACCGGCTGAGCGGGACGCTGACCCTCGGGCCGGAGGATTCCGGCCTGCGGCTGGCCGCCTTCCCCGGCGAACGGCCGGTGCTGTCCGGCGGCGAGCGGGTCGCCGGCTTCCGCCCCGAGCCGGGGCGGGACGGGGTTCTCTCCGCCCCCCTGGCGCGGGAACCGGGCCTGGACGTCACCGCCGACGGCGTCCGCCTGCGCGCCGCGCAGAGCGGCGCCTTCGATCCCGGCGACCCCGTCCGCAGCGGCTGGCTGGTCGCCCGGGCGGTCAAGGACGGGGGGGACAAGCGCCGGTTCCACGCCCCGCCCGGCGCCCTGCGGCCGCAATGGGCGGCCCCCGGCGTGCGCGTCCAGGCGCTCGACCGCGAACGGCAGGCCGACGACATCCGCGGCATCGCGGCGATCGACGCCGACGGCACGCTGACGCTCGACCGCGACGGCTGGTACCCGTTCCGCGACGGCAGCACCTTCCGGCTGCTCGGCCATCCGGACTTCCTGAAGCATCCCGGCCAGTTCGCCTGGCGCGCCGCCGACACGCGCCTGCTGGTCCGCCCCCGCGACCCCGACGGCTTCGCCCGCTCCGGCGAGGTCGTGGTGGCGCGGCTGTCGCCGCTGGTCCAGGTGGAGCAGGCCCGCGCCGTCACCATCGAGGGGCTGGGCTTCGCCGACGTGCCCTACGACGGCGTCGCGCTGCGCCTGGCCGGCGGGACGGGGCACCGCGTCCTGAACAACCGCTTCACCGCCGTCGGCACGGCCGTGCTCCTGAAGGGCGCCTCGGACAGCGAGGTGCGCGGCAACCGCCTGGAGCATCTCGGCCGCGGCGGGGTGGAGATGACCCCGGGCAGCACCGGCAACCGGATCGTCGCCAACCGCATCCGCCATGTCGGCGAGGTGAACTTCTACGGCGCTGGGATCATGGGGGCGGGGGTGACGCGCGCCACCATCGCCCACAACGACATCCGCCATGCCGCGCGCTACGGCATCTCGCTGAAGAACTGGAACGCGGAGACGAAGAACAGCGACAATGTGGTGGAGTACAACCGCATCCACGACGTCGGCCGCGAGACCGCCGACCTCGGCGCCATCGAAACGCTGGGCCGCAGCAACATCGACACGCGCACGGTGATCCGCTTCAACGAGATCCGCGGCACCGGCGGCCTCGCCACCACCTCGGCCGGCGCGTGGCTGGAGCGCTACAAGGGCTTCGGCATCTATCTCGACGACCAGACCAACGGGGTGACGGTGGCCGGCAACTTCCTGGAGGACACGGGCTGGGCGGCGGTCTTCATCCACGGCGGCGACGGCAACCGGGTGGAGAACAACATCGCCGTCCTGACCCAGGCGTCCGACCGCTTCCTGCGGCTGGAATGGGTGCCCACGGCGGGTGACGCCGGCCTCCTGCGCGACAACGCCGCCACCCGCAACATCATCTACGCCCGGGCGCCGGTGGACGAGATCGTCGCCCGCCTGACCGGCGGCGAGGTGACGCTGGAGCACAACATCGTCCAGCGCCCGACCGGTTCCTATTTCAAGGACCCCGAGCGGGGCGACTTCCGGCTGCGCCCGGACTCGCCGGCCTTCGCGCTCGGCATCGCCGACCTGCCATGGTCCCGCATCGGGCCGGAGGGGGCGCAGGCGGGGCGGTAGATCGGATCGCGTGAGATCGGGATCGATTTGAGGTTCTGTTGCGGCGTTTTTGACGGCGCGGAGATCGGGTGGAGCCCGGCCGTTTTCGGCCGCTGGGATGAACGGGGTGATGGGCGGCGGGAAGAAGCCGTTCAAGGGCCGGCAGGCCACAGCCGCGGTGATCCTGTGGGCGACGCGCTGGTACCTGCCGTTTCCAATCCCCTGCTGCGACCGCGTGAAGCTGCCGGCCCGTCTGGGTCAGGGACACCCCGCGGCCATGACGGTAGAACAGGCTGGTCCGCGGTTCCTGCTCCAGATTCCGGATCTGACGGCGGCGCGCCGGCTGGGTGATGCGGAGCTTGATCTATGCCCGTGGGAAACTCCCGGACCCGCAGACCTCGACGAAATGGCGCAGCTCGAAAATATCCATCGGTGACCCATGCCTGAGAAGGATGGCGGCCGCGACGGCCCGGACCGCCGGAGGAGCCGTCGGCATGGTTCCGGTGACGCCAGCCCTGCGGCAGCGGCTTCGGCGACGCTCCGGAGCACCTCAGCGGCGCCGGTCGGCCCTGGCGAACTGCAACGGCGTGATCCCATAGCACCGCTTGAAGTTCCGATTGAGCGCGCTCTGGTCGTAGAAGCCGCTGGCCACTGCGGCCTCGGAGATCGGGACGCCCCGAAGCAGGAGGCGGCAGGCCATGTGAAGGCGGATTTGCGTCAGATAGGCGTGGGGAGTGAGACCCGTCGATCGCTTGACCAGGGAAATCAGCTGGAAGGGACTCAGCCCCACGGCGGCGCCGATGTCCGTCAGCAACAGGTTTTCCGCATGGCGATCGCGCATGCAGTCGACGGCGGCCCGAAGACGGGCGGGTTCGGGGGAGATGTCCTCGACCCTCTCGGACATCAGGCCGTGGCTTGAATACAGGATCCCGAACGTTTCCCACAGCAGTTCGGCTTCGCGAAACGGATCCTCGCGCTTTTCCAGTGCGCCGTGAAGGGCCAGAAATCCCTGCCTCAACGTCGGATCGTCGATCCGGTTGTGGACGAAGAACGGATCCCGCTCGATACCCAGCCCGGCCCTGACCTCGGCCATGGCCGGTCGTGCCAGATAGAAGGACCGGTAGCGCCATCGCTTGCTGGTCCCCATCCGACCGGCATGCGGTTCGAGCGGATTGAACACGAACAGGGAGGAGTCCCGGGCCTCCTCGACGGCTCCCCTGCTCTCGATCACCGAGCCCCCCGCTTCGGTGACCGCGATCACGACGGCATCGTGGACGTGCCGCGGATAATCGTGGGCCGTAAGATCGGCGCACATCAGACTGAGCCCGGGAATCTCCGGGTGCCGCCAAAAGTGAGTGGTGTTCAAGGAACCTCGCCGAGCCATCCCGTTCCCCCTCTCGACCGGACGCCGGCACCTCAGACGCGCCCAAGCCGCAGGCCGAGCGGCCAGCGGATGTTCCGACGCTCGTCCGCCTGGGGCCACGCCGCGCCCAACTCGTCGGCCAACGCCAGCAGCACGCTGCCGCCACTGGCTGCTTCCGCTCTGCGCACGGCCGACCATGTGCCGAGATAGCCAAGCAGAGCATCCCGGGACCACATGGCGGACATGTCCATCGCCGGTGCCGGCACCTCCTCGAAGGGAAACGGCAGCTCGCGGTATCCGGTCTCGACGTGGCGGCGCTCCTCCGGCCAATAGTTCTGCAACGTCTGCCAATAGAAGCGATGGAGACTCTCTCCGACCGGTCCGTCGATATCGATCACACCGTAGGTAATCAGCGCGATCACGCCGCCGGGACGCAGAACGCGCCGCACCTCCCGGTTGAAGGCGTGGATCTCGAACCAGTGTGCCGCCTGGGCGGCCGTCACCAGATCGCAGGTTCCGTCGTCGAGCCCGGACCGCTCGGCCGGAGCCAGTCGGTACTCGATCCGGTCATGGGGCTCGGCGACGGCCAATTGCTCCTTGCTGGCGTCCGAGGCCACCACCCGATCGAAGTGAAGGGCAAGCTCGACCGAAAACTGTCCGGTGCCGCAGCCGCAGTCCAAAGCCAGCCTTCGGGCTGGCGCAAGCCCTGCCAGATGCCGGGCCAATGCCGCTGGATAGCGCGGACGGAAGGCCGCATACGCCGCCGTTCCGGTGGAAAAGTGATCCTTGAACCCCATCCGCTGGCACCCTTGGGAAAATGATGTCGCCTGCGGAACAAGGCTAGCGGCCCGCCAATCATCTGTGAAATATTATATATGCAGCCCCATCATATCAGGATTGATATGCTGTGAATCTTCGCCAGATCGAGTGCTTCGTGACGATCGTGGATGTCGGCAGCGTGACCGGAGCCGCACAGCGTCTTGGCACCTCACAGCCGACGCTGAGCGCCGTCCTGCGCCAACTGGAATCCGACCTGGGCGCGAAGCTTCTCATCCGCAACGCACGCGGACTGGCATTGACCGGCGAGGGCACGGCGTTCCTGACCCATGCGCGCGCCATTCTGGCGCAGATCGACGCATCCCGCCGCGACATCCTGCGCCTCCAGCAGACCGCGGATGGGGACGTCAGTTTGGGGGCGCCGCCGATGTTCGCCGCCCACCTGCTGCCCTCTGCCGTACGATCCTTCCTGCGCACGCACCCAAAGGTTCGCATCCGCGTCCTTCAGGCCGGCGCCGACCAGATCAGAGAGATGGTGCTGCGTGGCATCCTTGATCTCGGCATCGTTGCGGATCGCGATCTCCCACCCGGGCTGCACAGCACCCTTCTGCAAGACCACCCGATGGTCGCCTGTGTGAAAGCCTCGGTGGAGGGGGAGCCCAGCCCCCCGTCACTGATGATGACGTGGTCCGAGCTTCTCGATCGCCCCTTGATCCTCTTTCCCAAGAGCTATCACCAGCGCCAGCGACTGGAGCAGGAGGCCGCCCGGCTGGGGCGGCGGCCGCTTATCAAGGCGGAGGCTGAAAGTGTCCCGCTGATGCTCGATCTGGTCCGCGATGGACACGGCGTGGCGACCCTGCTCGCGGCGGCGGCGTACGGTGCGGAAGGGATCATACCGCTGCTGATCGCCGGCGGAGCATCGGTGCCCATCGCCCTGTGCCGGCGGGTCGAGGCCCCCTCCAGCCCGCCGGTGGAGGCGTTGCGGCACCACCTGGTCGCCCACCTGTCTGCCGGACCGCGGATGGCAGACGATCACACGCCTTGAGGATGGTCATGCCGGTCGTCAGCGGGCATCTGTCATACCGGCGGCGCATGAACACGGAGCGCCGCCGGTAAAGCCCGACAGATCAATGCGATAGCATTGATCGAGAGGGCGATACGTCAAACCGGTTCTTCCGCAGTCCCGGTGCAGCGGCATGGCTGGAACGCTGCCGTTCAGGCGGCTTCCAAACACCCGCACCGACGGTCATGATCGCGCAGCAACAGCCGGGAGAGCGGCGGATCGTGAACCAACCGTGGGGGAACCGAACCCCGGGCCGTTCTGCGGGAGGACATCATCCAGACAGCCGACGGCTGCCTCGTCGAGGTGGAAGGCGCGGTAGAACCAGTGAGTGTCGTGCTCCACGTGGCCCTCGTGATGGTCGCCCGGGGCGAACACCCGGACCGACCCCGGGACCACCCGGTCACCGCCTCCCCGGGTGATGCAGGTCCCCGCTCCGCTCTCCGGCACCACCACTACCAATTCGTCGTGCAGATGCCGTTCGAACGGCCAAGCGGAACAGCGGGCTTTCGCCAAACACACGCCGCCGAGCTCATGGTCACGGCAGACGGAGATGGCGTCGCTCGAACCCTGCGGGTTCATCGCGCGACCATGCCGATCTTGACCCGCCGGTTGTGTCGTCCCTTGTTCTCCACCTTCAGGATGCGGATCGGCCGCGAGAGGCCGGTGGAGGCGAGATGGCAACCGCCGCAGGCTTGGCGGTCGAGGTCGCCGATCTGGACGATGCGCACGGCTCCAGCCTCGTCCGGAGGCGGGGCCACCGATTTGCTGCGGATCAATCCGTGGACCGCTTGGGCATCGGACAGCGAAATATACTCGTAGGTGACCGGCAGGTCGCGTGCGATCAGCGCATTGATTTCCGCCTCCAAGGCGCGCAACCGGTCATTGTCGGCCTCCGGCAGATCGAAATCCATCCGTGCGGTATCGTCGTCGTTCATCTGCGCGCTGGTGACCAGCGCGCCGTCGAAGGCACGGTAAACCAGGGCATTGAGGATGTGGGTTGCGGTGTGCAGCTCGCTCATCATGCAGCGGAAGGCCGGATCGACACAGGCCACGAGGAGGTCCGTGGCCGGCTGCTCATCCGCCAGCCGATGCCAGAGCCGACCGTCCTGCCACTCGAAGCCGGTGACGGCGAGGTCGGCGTCGCCCCAGCGCAGAATCCCGCGGTCCGGCAGCTGACCGCCGCCACCGGGATGAAACGGAGACTGGCGGAGCACGACCGCATCGGGGCGGCGATCAACCACCTCGGTCTCAAGCGTCAGGATGTCGGGGTGCTCGTGGCAGAAATAGTTGGGCATGGCCTGTCTCCTGCGTCCGGCGCGCGCGTGACGATGAGTCAAGACTGGGCGGAAGGGAGGTCGCCGTATTGGAAATTTTTGAAGCGCTTGGCCCAGCAAACGGACGGTTCGCGCAGTTTTTGCCAATACGGCACGGTACGGATTCTCTTAGCTCCCGGCATGGTCCGGCCCGGCACGGACCGCCGCAGGAGGGAGGACAATCCGACGATGTACACCGAAACACAGCAACAGATCCGCGACATGGCCCGTGACTTCGCCCGCAACGAGCTGGCTCCCGGAGCCGCCGCGCGTGACCGCGAGCATCGTGTTCCGATGGACGCCATCAAGGCGATGGGCGATCTCGGCCTGATGGGCATCATGGTTCCGGAAGACTATGGCGGAGCCGGCGCCGACTATGTCTCCTACGCTCTGGCGATCACCGAGATCGCCGAGGCGGACGGCGCGTGCTCCACCATGGTCTCGGTGCACAATTCGCTGACGTGCATGGCATTGAACCGGTACGGGAGCGCCGGGCAGAAGGAGCGGTTCCTGACTCCCCTCGCCACCGGACGGCAGCTCGGCTGCTTCTGTCTGACCGAGCCCGAGGCCGGATCCGACGCCGCGGCCATCCGGACCACGGCGCGCCGGGTCGGGGATCGCTACATCCTGAACGGCTCCAAGCAGTTCATCACCTCGGGCAGGAGCGCTCACCTGGCCCTGGTCTTCGCCGTCACCGATCCCGCAGCCGGCAGGAGGGGGATTTCGGCCTTCCTGGTTCCGACCGATACCCCCGGTTACCAGATCGCCCGGGTCGAATATACGATGGGGCAGCGCGGATCCGACCATTGCCACATCGTCTTCGAAGACTGCGAGATTCCGGCGGAGTTTCTCCTGGACCAGGAGGGAGCCGGCTATCGGATCGCGCTGTCCAACCTGGAAGGCGGCCGTATCGGCGTTGCCGCCCAGTCGCTCGGCATGGCCCGCGCCGCCTATGAGGTCGCCCTGGACTATGCACGCCAGCGCCGCACCTTCGGACGACCGATCATCGAGCATCAGGCGGTCGGATTCCGGCTGGCCGACATGGCGACGGGCCTGCAAGCCGCGGAACTGATGATCTGGCGCGCCGCCACCTTGAGGTCGGAGGGCAAGCCCTGCCTGAAGGAAGCCTCGATGGCTAAACTTTTCGCCTCGGAATTGGCCGAGCGCGTCTGTGCCGACGCCATCCAGACATTGGGCGGTTACGGCTATCTGGAGGATTTCCCGGTGGAGCGCATCTACCGTGACGTCCGCGTCTGCACAATCTATGAAGGGACCTCGGATATCCAACGTCTGGTGATCAGCCGCAGCATCGCGGCGGAGTGACCGGCGGCGCGCGGGGTGGGGAAGCGGTCCCCCCCCTGCGAAAAAAGCGACACCCGTTCTCCGCATACCGAGGAGTAGGCAACGGTGGCTTCGGCGGTGCAGCGGGAGATCGAGGCACGGCGCCTGAGCGATCGGACGCAGCGGTTCCGGATCCGGGACACGATCGTTCTGGACGAGGTGGCGCATGCGATGGCTGACATGCACCGGCTTGCTTCATCGCTGGCCGGCGCGGCCGCATCCGAGCAATTGATCCAGTCGATCAACGAGATCGCCGGCCAGACCGATGACTACCATGGCTGATCGAGGCGACGGCCGGCGCTGTGTCGGGAAGAGCAAGGCGCTGGTGTCGAGCCGGAATCAGGCCGGACGGCGCATCGGCGACGGTGGCCAGCAAGGTGAAGGGGCTGGCCCGCCTGTCGGGTGAGGCGTCATCGGAGCTATCCAGGCGGTTCCGTGGTATGCAGACGGCAGCCGGCGATGTGGTGACGAGCATCTCCACGACCGTCGACGTCTTGACCGGGACCGATCGGATTTCGGGCAGCGTAGCCCGCGCCATCCGGACGAGAACGCCGGTATTCGCCAACGCTGATGCCCGGTCATCTATAGCCGGTATGCCGCGGTCTGACCGACAACGCGCCCCGGCGACGGCTGAGGTGGCCGCAGGACATGACGTCAACAGGAGACATAGGACGATGATCGCACGGATCTGGCGTGGCTGGGCGGCTACCCCCGAGAATGCCGACGCCTATGCAGAGTTTCTCGCTCGGACCTTCCTTCCGGCGGCCGGTCGGATTCCGGGATTTGCCGGAGTTCAGGTGCTGCGCCGGCAGGTCGGAAACGAAATCGAGTTCGTGACCATCACCCGCTTCGACTCTCTCGACGCCATCAAGGCCTTCGCTGGCGAAGATTACGAGGCGGCCAATGTGGCGCCCCGCGCCCGGGAGCTTCTCAACCGATTCGATGCCCGGTGCGAGCATTTCGAGCTGGTGTTTCAGATGCCGTGATGTCTCTTCGGCTCCGGCGGCTCGAACCCGGCCGTTTTCGGCAGCTGGGGTGAACGGGGTCATGGGCGGCGGGAAGAAGCTGTGCAAGGGCCGGCAGCTCACAGCCGCGGTGATCCTGTGGGCGACACGCTGGTACCTGCCGTTTCCAATCGCGCCGGGGCAGGAGAAGCGGCCGCGGCCGTCAGGCGGTTCTGCCAGAAGGCGCTGGCCCGGCCGAACACGGTCAATCCGCGCACCATCACGGTCGATAAGAACGCCGCGATGAGAAAAGGACAGGTGAAGGGGATCGGCGGGGGCGACATCGTCGCCCAGGCCGCCTTCGTGAACGTGGTGTTCGACGTTGCCGCCTGAGAACAGCACAAAGCCACGGCGATGTTGCCGCCGTCAGAACTTTGCAACAGAAACCTGATGCCTTCCCTGACGATGGCCGTGTGACGATGGCGCGGCGACCGGGGACGGCCGCCGTCCGCATCAGCCGCCCGGCGGCGGCGGGCGTTGAAGCGCGTTCACGCAGGCGGCGATGGCCAGGAGAACCGGCGATACCCAGAAGCCCGCCGCGATGCTCCGCGTGGCGTCG